>CAZVXJ010000014.1:0-23619 GCA_964631675.1 uncultured Alphaproteobacteria bacterium | reverse complement strand
AATCTTCCACTTGAATCAAAAACCCTTGTTCTTTCAGTGAAGTCACAAAATCGCTGTGCGATCGGTTGGCCCGGTAGTCCGGCATGCGGGGAGGGGGGAGCAGGTAGCGCTCCATCAGGTCAGTTTGTCCGGAAGAATTGATAACGGCGTGGTAAAATACGCGCTCGCGGTTGCGATAGAGGGCGGTTCCGGCGAGTTTTTTGTCACCGAGCGCTATATCCGAAATGCCCCGGTGTGAAAGGTCTCCGACTCCTTGCTCCTCAAGTGCAGTGATTACGAGCCGATTGAAGCGAAGAAAATAGGTTGTAGACGAATGCTGCTTTTCGCCGCGAAGCGCCAAAGAAACAATCTGCATCTCCGGAGTCAATACGACCGCACATCCCCCCGATGGTCTTTGAACCACCGTAACTCCATCCTGCACGATCGCCTCTATGTTCAACTCCAGCTCCGGGCGCGATCCCCGCCCCAGAACCACGAATACCTTGTCAGGCTTCCACACCAGGCACTTCGCCCGCGCATCGGCAAAACTCAGCAGACCCGCATCAGGCAGTGTATATTCGGCGAGTGAGAGTTTTGGACCTTGAGGATTGTGCGCCCGATCTCCTTTTGCGCTCAAAGGTGAAGCGGTTTCCCCAGAGCTTTGAATCCCGCTTCCATCACTGTTTCGCTGACGGTCGGATGCGGATGCACGACGATAAACAAGTCCTCCAGTGTGGCTTCAAGATTCATCCCAAAGGCCAAAGCTGAAATCAAGTCAGTCGCCTTCGAGGAAATGATCTGAGCACCGAGCACCTCGCCGTACTTTTCGTCTGCAAGGATCCTCGCAAATCCCTCGGTACTCCCCTCGACCATCGCCTTGCTGTTCACCTGCATCGGAAAATCGCCCTTGACAAATGCAACTTTCCGCTCAATCAGCTGTTCCTCTGTTGCGCCCACAGCGGCGATCTCAGGATCGGTATAGATGTTTATCGGAATCTTGGATTCATCAATCTGAACAGGTATTCCCGAGATGTTCCCCACCGCAATTGCGGCATGGGCTGATGCCTGCTGTGCGTAGCGTGTACCAGTCACATCGCCAATCGCGTAGACTCCCTTCACACTTGTTTGCTTGGCGGAGTCGGTCTTGAAGAAACCTTCATCGGTCATGTCAAACTTGACTCCCTCGATCCGCGGCAAAACCGCTGAGCGCGTTCCGCAATTGACAATGAGATCGCAGTCCACAACCTGTTCACCGACCTTTAAGCCCTTGGAGTCCGGAAGTGGGGGATTCGAATCCAGAAAAATCTTGATGCCTAACTTCTTGAATTTGTCCTGCAAAAAAGACGACAAAGAGGGGTCTAGCTTCCGAATGAGGCGCGGACTCTTCGTAATCAACGTGACGTCCTTGCCGATCAGTCTCAGCATATTTGCCAATTCACACGCTACGGCGCACCCGCCGAGAATTGCAAACTTTTGCGGCAGTTCCGATCGTGTGAAGAGATCGTCGATCTCCACAATACTCTGTGCCTTAAGGTGGGCAGAAAGACTGTGGTGATCCGGACGTGAACCGGTTGCAATAATCAACTTGCCAAAACCGATTTCTTGCTCGGCGGCAACAACCTTCCCGTCACCGGTCACAGCCGCCTCTCCGGAAATCACATCGACGCCGTTCTTTTTCATCAAGAACTCGACGCCCTTGACAAGCTTGGTAACGATCTTGTCCTTCTCAGCGACGGCCTTCTTCCAATTGAACTTCAGTGCTGCCGAGTCGATTCCGTCAATGCCGAAATTTCCAGCCTGAGTTTGCACACGCGAAAAGAATTTCGCACTCTCCATCAGGCGCCGCGCAGGAACGCAGCCCCAATTGAGACAGCACCCGCCAAGCTTATGCTTCTCTATGATGGCCGTCTTGACACCGGCCTGTGCAGCCCGAATGGCCGCCACATAACCGCCAGGTCCACCACCGATAATGACGAGGTCGTAGGATTTCATTAGGAATCAGCCCTCCGCTTTAGCAGGGGGCAGGGGGTAAAATTCATCGCAGCAGCATTCCGACCGGGTCGGAGAGCAGCACCATCAAGTCCTTAAGGAATCGGGCGGCGTCTCCTCCATCGACGATGCGGTGATCGATGGAAATTGAGAGCGGCAGAATGTGTCCGGCGACGATCTCATCTTTTTCATTCACAACGGGCGTTTTCAGAATCCTGCCAATTCCCAAAATCGCCACTTCAGGATAATTGATAACCGGGGCACCCCATGTGCCGGTGATCGCACCATAGTTGGTAATCGTGAAAGTACCCTCTCGAATTTCATCTAGGGCCAATTTTCTCTCACGTGCTCTTTGAGCCAAGTCCTGAGTGACCCGCGCGAGTTGCAAGATGCTTAGCGAGTCAGCGTCACGGATGACCGGCACGATCAATCCATCGCTCGTGTCAACCGCCAGTCCGACATTCACATAATTATTGTAGATGACACGATTGTGCTCAAGATCAAGTTTGCAGTTAAGCTTCTTGTGAGCGCGCAAACTCATCGCGACGGCCTTGATGATAAACGGCATGTACGAGAGCTTGATGCCCTGCGCAGCCAACTCTTCTTTCTTCTCGTTACGCAAGTTCACGAGTCGCGATATTTCAACCTCCTCAAACGAGGTTGCGTGCGGGGCAGTGTACTTACTCTGTGTCATGCGCGAGGCAATAGCCTTTCGCATCTGCGAGAGGTCTTCCACAGTCGTACGCTCTCCGGCGGACAACACAGGCGAGCTGAACTTTGGCGGAGTATGGATTGCCGTGGCGGCTCCTCCTCCGAGTACGGTTCTACCGGCCCCGGCGCGGGCGATATCATCCTTCATCACGCGCCCGCCCGGCCCGCTGCCTTTGACGGTGTGAATGTCGACACCCATCTCCCGAGCAATGCGCCGAGCCACAGGTGTGGCCATCACACGTCCCCCATTCGTCGCATGAGATACAGTCGCAGTGTGTTCCATGCCCTCACCTGTAGCGGGCAGGTAGTCATCGGATGTCGAGACTTCAATCTGGCCGACTACGCCGAATCCCGTTTCCTCCTGTGGCTCCATTTTGCCCTGAACAAGCGCAGCCGTCGGCGGATGTGCGGCCCTTGGATCGGCTATCGGTTCCCCGGCCGCTGCGATCATGGCGATGGTCTGGCCGACATGAATAATGTCTCCCACATTTCCATGCGTGGAAGCGATGACGCCGGTCCTGGGCACGGGAATATCAGTCACCACTTTGTCAGTCTCCACTTTCATCAGTGGATCGCCTTCTTTGACCTTGTCGCCAGGCTTGACATACCATTCAAGCAATTTGCCTTCGTGGATGCCTTCGCCGATATCGGGAAATTTGAAGTCTAATGCCATGGGGGATTGTGTTTCAGATCGCGTACGCCATTATTTTCTTCACTTCATACACCACTCGTTCCGGCGGGAAGAAATAGAGGTCTTCGCTTTTCGGGAGCGGCGCAATCGTGTCATTGCCGCAAAGTCTTGCCGGTGGAGCTTCAAGATATTCAAACGCTCTTTCGGTCACACGCGAAATAATCTCCGCAGCGGCGCCAAAACTTCTGGCGGCCTCGTGTACAACAAGCAGGCGTCCCGTCTTCTTGACTGACTCGCAAACGGTCTCAGCATCCATAGGGTAGATGGTGCGTAAGTCAACCAGTTCAATCGAAATGCCGTCCTTCGCCAAAGCCTCAATCGCCTGTTGGCATGTACGTATCAACGCACCGTATGAAACAATGGTAAGATGCGTGCCTTCTTGCAGAACTTTGGCTTTGCCAATTGGGATCCTGTACAGACCGTCCGGTACGTCCTGCTTAATCGCACGATAAATTCGCTTCGGCTCCAGAAACATCACCGGATCGTCGTCTTCAATAGCACTGATGAGCAGGCCCTTTGCATCATAGGGGGTCGACGGGATGACGACTTTCAACCCCGGGATGTGCGCATAGATGGATTCGTTGGAATCGCTGTGCAGCTCGAGAGCTCGAACGCCGCCGCCATTGGGCCAGCGAATCACAATCGGCAGACTCCTTTGCCCGCGCGTGCGATAGCGGTAACGTGCGACGTGCGATGTGATCTGATTCATGGCCGGATGCACGAATCCGTCGAACTGCATTTCAATGACGGGCCGAAGCCCGTTCAGAGCCATGCCCACGGCAGTTCCTGCAATGGATGACTCCGCGAGCGGAGAATCAAAAACTCTTTGGACGCCGTGCTTCTTCTGCAGTCCCTCGGTCGCGCGAAACACTCCGCCTTCCACTCCCACATCTTCACCAAACACGATTACAGCGGGATCATCGGCGAGTTTTACATCAATGGCGTTTTGCACCGCCTGAATCATGGTCATTACAGCCATCTATCGGCTCTCCTTCCACGCCATAAAGCTCTTCAAGTCCGCAAGCTGTTCTTTAAGTTCGGGGCAGAGTTCGCGGTAAACATGCGACATGATTTCTTCCGGGCTGCTCATCTGAAGCTGCTCTACTTTTCGAATCGCGCCTTCTATCTGCTGCTCACACTCGGCGACCCACGCCTTTTCTTTTCCTTCGTCCCAGAGTTTTCTGCCCTCGAGGTATTTGCGCGCCCGCATAACCGGATCACGCGGCTTCCAGACTTCTTCCTCACCTTTATCGCGATACTTGGTCGGATCATCCGAGGTGGTATGCGCACCCATACGATAGGTCTCTGCTTCAATCAGAACCGGGCCTTTTCCCGAGCGGGCCCAGTCCGCGGCTTCTTTCGTGGCTCTGTAGACGGCAAGAATATCGTTTCCGTCCACCTGAATACCAGGCATCCCGTATGCAATGGACTTCTGCGCTATCGTCTTGGATTTTGTCTGATTTTCGCGCGGGAATGAAATGGCATATTGGTTATTGTTACAGAAAAAAATGACCGGGCAGGCAAAAACGGCCGCCCAGTTCAAAGCCTCGTGGAAATCCCCTTCGGAAGTACCGCCGTCGCCGAAGTAAACGATTACAATATCCTTCTCCCCTTTGTAGCGGATGGAGTGAGCGATTCCCACTGCGTGCAGGCACTGTGAAGCAATCGGCACACTCTGCGGCGTCAACCTGAGGTTGGGAGGAAATACGTTTCCAAGTTCACTCCCGGCATTCAGCAAGAACGGGTTTTCGATTGGCGCTCCATGATACAAGACCGCACCAAGCTCACGGTACGCCTGCACCATCCAGTCACTCGACTCGATGGCCATGGCCGATCCAACTGCACATGCCTCTTGACCAAGATTCGGCGGAAGCGTGAAGAGCCTACCCTGTCTCTGCAGACTCACGGCACGAAGATCCGTCGTGCGCGCAAGCAGCATGACTTTGTATCCGCGCAGTAACTTCTCATCATCAATCTCCGGTGCCCACTCTGGATTAATGATCTTTCCGTTGACGTCAAGAACTTCCAGCTTTTTGTCTTCAAGCGGACTGAAGCTGTCGAAGAGGTTTGCGTCGGGAGACTGCGTCTTCATTTTTCGGTCAGGTATACTCGTTTGTGCGGGAAGGCTCATGAGGATATCCGGTCAATCTCGTCTGGTTTGGATTTCAGAGGCTACGACAAGGTCTGGCATTAACACCTTAAGACAGTAAATATAGCTAATTCCGAGCCATTAGAAAAGTGGATAAGACGCGCGTTGGACCGCTCATACAGAGGGGAAGGGGTTGAATCTTGGGGAGTTGCGGGTTTGTATAGGGCTGGGGCGGCGGGACTCCGTGCCTCTCGAACGATGAGCCTCTGAAAACGGCTTGGACCTTGGCAATCGCATGGACGCGCATTAGGAACAGGGGAACAAGTTATTCGAAGCTTCTGGAAAGGCCGAGCGTGCGTCTGATACAACATTTAATCAAACGTTCAAGCCACAATCTAGCTTAAACCTATCTTTTCATTAACCTTGCATTGATACTCGGGTACAGCCCACTAAGAGATGAGTGCATCCACTGCATGAACTACTCAGATAGGGAAAAGTTCGTTGCGACCCCCCGGTAGCACACAATTGTGGATGAAAACAGTATATTTCCTTGGGCGCTCCGATTTGTGGCCGATAACTAAGGCTCGTGCTGCCGTTTGGAGAAGATTACTCGGGGAGAATCTGCATCGACTCGTCCAGAAACTCGTCCGCATTTTGAGCCGGCGACTTGCATTTAGAATGGTTTGACAACGTATGTTACAGGAGGAAGTATGTACAACGGCATCCGAATTTTGTGTCTTGCTCTTTGCACCTTGATCTTGACAGTTTCTGCATTTGCCCTTCGCACCAATCGAATTGCCTCCGGCCTCTCGCGCCCGGTATTTGTCTGCTCTCCTCCGGGCGACAGCACTCGACTTTTCATTGTCGAACAGTGGTCAGCTTTGATCAAAATCAAAAACCTCGCCACCAATCAAATTTATGCCACACCATTTGCAGATCTAAATTCGCGCGTGGTTGGTTCCGGTAATGAGCGCGGTCTGCTTGGTATGGCCTGGGATCCCGATTGGCCGGATTCAAACTTCTTCTATGTGCACTATAATAACAACAGCGGCAATTCCGTGATTTCGCGTTTCCGGGTGAGATCCGACAACCCAGATCTGGCGGATTCCACCAGCGAGACCATCATTATTGGAATCACTCAGCCTGCCGGAGTGAATTTTCAGAATCACAAGGGCGGAATGATCGCCTTTAGTCCGACCGATGGCTACCTCTACATTGGCATGGGTGACGGAGGTTCCGGCAACGATCCGGGGAATCGCGCGCAGAGCGACACTACGCGACTGGGCAAGATGCTCCGCCTGGATGTGCGTCCGCTGCCTTACACGATACCGCCAGACAATCCATTTGCCGCAGACCCTAATATCGTGAAGCGCGAGTTTTGGGCGAAGGGTTTGCGTAATCCGTGGCGCTGGAGTTTTGACTCCGCAACTGGCGATCTCTACATTGCGGATGTTGGTCAAGAGAGTTGGGAAGAGATTGACTATGAGTCCGATGCGTCGACGGGTGGCTTGAATTGGGGGTGGCGGTGCACAGAAGGATTGAATCACTGCACCGGAAATTCCGGCTGCGTTTGTCCCGACACCGCCAATGTACTCGCCGATCCCATTCTCGACTTCTCGTCGGGAACCGGCAGCGGCAACTGCTCCGTTACCGGCGGCTATGTCTACCGCGGATGCAAAATTCCTGAACTCTATGGCCGCTACATCTATGCGGATTACTGCTCCGATCGAATCTGGTCATTTGTCGTACAGAATGGCGTCTATGCAGACCATGAGACTCTTACGGTAGACCTCGCGCCGGACAGCGGTTTTACGATTGGTGACATCTCGTCTTTCGGTGTCGATGGTGCGGGCGAACTGTACATCCTCGATCATAGTGGCGGCGAGATCTTCAAAATTCTTCCCGATGCAATCGAGGATTGCAACGGGAACGGATGCTCTGACTCGCTGGAAGTCGCGCTCGGGTACAGCCCCGACATCAATGGCAATTGGATTCCCGATGAATGCGACTGTATTGCCAACGAAGTCACCGCCGTGGTATTGACTTCCTCAACGGATTCTCTCTATATCACATGGACTCCTGGCCCGGCTGCCGGAGAATCCTATCGCCTTTATGGTTCGGTAGACGCGGATGCGGAGTTTCCGGGGTTATGGACGCAGTTCGCCGAACTCGTGCCGATCGGTACTTCTCCGATTACGCACGTTGTTCCGCTAAATGGTCTGCCGCTGCAATACTTTATCGCAGTCACTGCTCACTGTCCGGACTAGGGATGTTCAATCGCATCCCGCAGCCGGGAGCCTGTTTTTACGTTGTGCAGTAGCCAAGTCTCAAATCCCCAAATCCATCGTTCCATCCGAAGGACGATGCTTACCCGCGGATCGCCGCCTGCGAAACAACTCCTGATTAGCCGCACCGACGCGTATGTCTCCATGAAATGATGTGAGATCCTCGGCGAGTCGCGCGGGATTTTCATCGGGCTTGAGCCATTTTATCGCTTCTGCTTCTGTAAGAATTGCGGGCATTCGATCGTGATACTCCAGAACGGTCGGAACTGCCGGTATCGTGATCACTGCGGCTTGCATCTTTTGAGTCATAGTATTTTGCTCGTAGAACCCGGCGATGCAAAACAGCTCCTGACGGTCAAGACTGAATTCATACGGGATTTTTTGCGATTTTGCGGCCGCGGTTTCCTCGCGATACAGATAAAAATGCGTCGCAAGCACGATGCAGCGGCTATTCCGCAGTTTCGATGACCACACGCGGCCAATGCTGTCGTGTCGTGCATGCAGGATGAGTTGATTCGAGTTCGGCAGTCTGAATCCCCACTGAAAATCGCGAATGCTATTGGTTCCATCCGCAATCGCGCCATAAACAGACTCGGTTGGCAAGATAAGTTGACGCGAACTGATCTCGGATAGTCCGCTAAGAAACCCGATAAGCTCTTTTTTTGAGAAATGGACAGCGAGTGCCGAACACATAGTGTGATACCTTTCTATTACCAAATTCTCGATTCATGCGAACCACTTTGATCGCCGTCGCCGCACTCTTGTTTGCGTTCAGCGACGGATTCTCGCTCTCTGCGATCCGTGTCGCATCCGGCCTGAAACGGCCCTGCTTTCTGGCCGCGCCTCCGGGCGACAGCTCCCGCGTTGTGATACTTGAACAGTATACCGGAAAGATCATGCTCATGAAGCGTGGGGCAATCGTTGCCGACCCGTTTCTCGATTTAGGAGACAAGATAGAAACCTCGGGCAACGAGCAAGGACTGCTCGGACTGGCTTTTCATCCGGAGTACTCAGTCAACGGCTACTTTTTTCTCAACTACTCGCGCAAAGGTGACGGAGCAACCGTCATCTCGCGATTCACGGCACATCCGGATCGGGATCACGCCGATCCTTCAAGCGAGAAACTCATCCTGATCTTTGACCAGCCCTACAGTAATCACAATGGCGGCCATTTGCTGTTTGGACCCGACGGCATGCTTTGGATTGGCACCGGTGATGGAGGCGCTGCTGAAGATCCGGGCAATCGCGCGCAAAATCTCTCGCAGTGGCTCGGGAAAATGCTCAGAATAGATGTGAACAAGGACGTAGGGTACAATATCCCCCCGGACAATCCGTTCTGGAATGTCGCAGGTGCTCGCCCTGAAATCTGGGCATATGGGCTGCGAAACCCATGGCGCTATTGTTTTGACAGCGACGGAAATTTTTACATTGCCGATGTTGGGCAATACGAATGGGAAGAAATTCACATCGTGAATGCACGCGAAAAAAAACAGCGGAATTTCGGCTGGAGAATCATGGAGGGCAAGCACTGCTTCAACCCGCCCCAGGATTGCGACCAAACCGGTTTAGAAATTCCACAGTGGGAGTATGACCATCAAACCGGGTGTTCAATCACGGGGGGAGAAGTCTATTACGGTCAGGCCATTCCCGAACTTCAAGGTCATTATCTCTTTGCCGACTACTGCACCAATCGCATCTGGTCATTTCGTTTTCGATCAGGCGGCGTGACGGACTTCAAAGACTGCACGTCTGAGTTGGAACCAAAAGACGGCAGCGATATCATGAACATCTCGTCCTTCGGACGGGACGCCTCCGGCGAGCTGTACATACTCGATCACCTTGAGGGTGAGGTCTTTAAGTTAATTCCCTGAGCCATCTTTTGATTGACGAGCACATCGTCCGGAGCAAAACGGGGTTCACCGAAAGGTGAACCCCGTTTTTATCTCCATCAAATCACTGGACTCAATTACCCTTCGCAATCACTCGATAGAACCACTTCGTATCTATCGGCGGAAGCGAGGGCTCAATCCACGTGCTGTCTGTCGTGCCGCCCACTGAATCTGCCGGCACCGGAATAATGTTCACGCTGGCATTCCGGTAGATCACGTAGCGACGTCCCGCAATGGGCTGGCCGCCGATCGAGTTTACATGATTCCATCCAAGCCTCACGCGCGTGCCGAACAGGATGAACGGCTGAATCACCAGATCGTCAATCGTTGCCGGAACATCAGGCTGACCGCTCAGGTTATAGATGGCCGAGGCACCGGTCGAGAGTCCGGTGGTCTTCTCCACGATGAGTGCATACCAGCCCGTTTCGGCCGGAGTGAAAGCCATCGTTTCGTCGACACCATTGCCGCCCGAGTTCGCCACCGCCAGTGCCTGACCGCGAGTATAGATTTGGTCGTGATCGCGGTGAATACGCATGCCCACGTTGGCTGTACCGGAAATCACATCCAGCATAAACGCATAAGCGGTACCTGCCGTTAACTGCACTTCGTAGAGATTGAGTACGCTATTAGCGCCCAGCGTATCGGGATTGGGGATCGCCCAAGTTCCGGACGCAAACACGCGCGCACCGGCAACCGTCCGATCCATTTCGATGTTGTAATTGCCGTTCTCTCCATCGAAGTTTATGATGCCCGGATACCAGGTTACGTCATTCAGATAGCCGTAGAGCACGTAGTCGGGCGAGCCGCTTCCGAACGCGGAGGATGCCGTCAGCAGAGAGTACCCACTGAACGTGCCGACGTAATTGCTGTAGGCGTTCACATCAAAGTCCGCCGTTCCGTTCACGGGGAGTATTCCTACCACGGCTGCGCTGTTTCCCGGCGGTGTTGCTCCGAAGCCGTCGTTGTTCGGATTCGGGAACGACCCTTGGAGTGGAGGAGCCAAACGATTTAACGGCGTATCATGCGCGAGCGCAAGCGGGCTCCACACCCACTGGCCGCTGGCTACCTGATTTCCTTCATCGCTCTCTGCCACCAATCCGGTATTGTCGACAACGAAGCCGAAGGCATGACGCCCGCCGCGAATGTTCGCTCCAAGCTGATTGATAGCCTGGGAGTAGGCCATCGGCCCAAGGTTCACCAGATTGAGGTAATTGCCATAGACCGTATTGTCAAGCACCAACTGATTGTTGAATCCCACCGCCGTGGAAAGTCCGCCGCCAGAGTTGTGCCACGTCACGTTGACGTAGGTTGTGGTATTTCCCTGAATGGCAGCCGGCCAAACCGCATCGTTCGTTGTGGCATCGTTGGTGTTTCTGGCAACGATCGAATAATCCCAACCCGCACGCGAATTGCCCGGCTCGAGATCGATGGACAACGGCGTGTTATACTGGAACACATAGTTTCCGGAATTGGCGTAGCCGTCTGATGTCGGCTTGAAAACGACACAGGCATACCAGCCGTTTGCGTCAGCCGTAAAGGTTCCGGATTCCGTGCCGTTCACGCCGGCACTGTTTCGAAACGCCCAGATGTCCGCACGGTCATAGTAGTTCGCACCCGGAGCAACGATGGTAAACTGAAGGTCGATGTCTCCGGTGATTTCCTTCACTGCGACAAAGAATTGGTTGCCGCTTCCCGGAGCAAACTCGAATACATCCAGCACCTCGTATGCCGAGAACGCCTGAGCCGTCTCATACGGACTGACAATGGTCGTAGCGCCGTCCGCTTCAATCGCGTAATCAAGCGTAGACGCATCATCAGCGCGAATGGCCTGATACATGCGTGTCTCTCCAAAATCGGCCAGCACGTTTCCATTGGCTAGTACCCAGTCCGCTGAGCCCGCTCCGTAGCTACTCGTAACTTCAACAGTGCTGTATCCTGACGTGCTGCTGTAGACATTGGGATACTGGGTGATGTCAATATCCTGTCCGTCCTGCGGAAGTACACCCACCGCCGTCCACCAAGTACCCGTGGCGCGGAATCCGTCGCCGCTTAAGTAGGTTGGGCTGCCCCAGTCCTGAAGCGGCGGTGCGTCACGCACCAGCGGCGAGTTGTTCGTCAAAGTGAGCGGTGACCAAGCAAACTGACGGTAAATCCAGTTGTTCGATTCGCTTCGTTCGCTGAATGCATCCAGCGGGTCAATCCACCATTGTGTTTGGTGACGGCCGCCGCGCACCGTTATGGGTCCCCAGTTGTTCCAATATCGCCACTCACTGCCGTCCCACGGAGATCCGGTCGCCACCCAATAAACCCACACGTTGTCAATATAGAGACGCGTGTAAACGGTACCGGTGTCTTCCGGCGCAGGAGAAACGATGCCGTTGGAACTGTTGAATCCGGCAAAGTTCAAGTAGGTGTCATTCGCATTGCCGGATAACGATGCCGAAATCAAGCAGCTACCGTTATTTGCCGTGTTGTTGTCACGCGGCGTAAAGGAATAGCTCCAGCCACCGGGAATCGCCGGATAGCAATCCGGTTCGATCATGTTGATCGCGCCAGCCAAGTCAGGTCGTTCGCCAATATCCCGTGTGCCGCCCCACGGTGTACCCGTGGAAGAGAGCACATTTTCCATTTGCACGGCATTCATCGTGACGCCGTATTTGGATTTGGCGATTCCTTGTACGCAGTTGCCGGATCCGGCCACAACCGGAGTCGAGCTTGACGTACCGCTGAACGAATCTGTATACTCAGTTTCGTCCGTGCCTTCGGTATAATGATCGCCATAGCCCAGGGTCCAGACGCACTGTCCCCAGCCGCTGCAGTCCAAACGTGAACCGTAGCTCGACCAGCACATGTTGTTCACATTCACGTCGCACGTTCCGGCGCCAACCATGATCGCATTGGAGTCGCGGAACCATCTTTGGAAACGGTTTCCATAAATGGCGTTGTCCAGATTCATTTGTCCGTTGCCGCCGGCTTCATAGACGATCAATCCATTGGACGTGTGCGTCTCGACCGCGTCGAACGCTTCCTGCCAGTATTCTACTGCGATGTATTCATACTGACCGCAGTTTCCGCATCCGGCGTTGCAGGGATTGCCCGTGCTCGGGCCAGGTGCGTGAATTTCGATCAAATAAGCTTCGCCCGTCAGCATGAGCGCGGCTGCCGCGTTAAATGCATTCTCCCACTGAACGGGCCACGTGCCTCCGGCCTGATTGGACCAGGAAACGGCCTTCGGGCGGACGTTCCAGCTGATGCCGGTCATACCGTCCGCGCCGTTATTGCACGCCGCGAACACACCAACAACCGCATCGCCATGATCGGCCGAGACGCCGTTATCTCCACCGCCGTAAACGGTGAAGAAATCGGCAAAGTCCTCGTGACCTTCGGTCCAATCGTTCTCAATGTCAAAACACCAGTATCCGGTCGCACCTGCGCCGCCGTTCGGATAGTAGTTCCAGGCAAAGTTCGCATCTACGCCCAATGGTGCGGGATCCTGATAATCCTGTCCTGCGCGAAAGTCCGGCGTATCCGGTGCCTGATCCAAGCAAGCGACTTCAAACTTGGGCAGGTAGTAGGCCGTCTCGACGACGTCAATCTGGATCACTTCCTGAATCAAAGCCATGTAGTCGGGATTATCGGAAATCTCAAGCACATAGTAGTTGTTGAGATTTGCCAAATCCTTGCCCGTGTTCTTTTCACCGTTGCTCTCCCAGTAATCCAGCAGGTCTTCCGGCTGTTTTACGCTGGAGCGGCGAATGGCAATCGTAGGATGCTGAGTCAGAAAATCAACAACTTGCGACAGGTTCGCACCGGACTTCGAGTATAGGCCGCCATTCCAACGAACCATGGACTCTTCCGTGAACTTCACGATCATTTCGTGGTGCCAGCTTTTCTCTGCTACGTTCAAGTAAAAGTCTTTTTCGCAAACTCGGCGCGGCGTCAGCGGGCCGGTGTGCGGCTCGAAGTACATCGGCTGCACATACAGCTGCTCGTCGCGTTCAGGAATATGCCGTACGTCGGCAAGAATTCCGCGATGCGTACGGGGCGTGGGAGCCAAACGGCCTCCGGGCACATCGGTCGCGTCCGACGGAGTCGGCGCCGGAGCGGCGATCCCGGAGTTATCTGCCGGAGCTTCCGGGGTCGCAATCACTGCCGCAAACTTGCCTGCGGCCAGAATGACCACAAAGCACGCGAGGGCCATCCAGTTCAGCACTCGATTCATCTAAACCTCCTTGTTTTGTTTTGGTTAGATTTAGAGTGCGTTACTTACTGTCTGGTTGTGAAGTGCCCGGCGCTACCGACTTGTCGCGGGAGATTTCCGGCAGATTCTTCTGGACTTGCGGATTGAGCCAGTTGTTCAGTGCTTGTTCAACTTCGAGAATTTTCTCGTCATTATTCTCGGCACGTGCCCATTCCAGCAAAATTTCGAGCCTCGAAATCTCAGCGTTTCGCTTCAGATCCATGATCTGGGCCTGAACGGATTCCTGCTCCGTAGCCGTGAGTGAGGCCATCTGCTCTTCGAGGGTGCTAATTTGCTCTCGGGTTTCATTTTTCAAAACTTCCATGCGGGCGGTGAAGTCCGATGCCTTGACTTGCTTGGTCTGGTCGGCAAAGGAGCCGCTGGCAATGGCAAAGACAGCTACCAAAACCCATTTCGTGACGTTTCTCATCGTGGTTTCCTTTCGGTTGAATAAGCCCCGCATTCTGCGGGATTGCACTTGTGAACCAAAAATATACGACAGGACTGTGAGACTGTCAATAGTCTGCACCGTCATTGCAACAAAAAAACCAGCATTTCGCTGGTTTCATTTCTCACTTTCCTCCCGATTCTCGGGCACATGCCGGGTACAGGCATTGAGATCGGCTACACACAGCTACTCACCCTCCTGCTGGGTCAGTCTGGTTTCAAATCTAAAAGCGCTCGGCTCTTGGCCACACTTACCTCCTCAATATAGGGTCTAAGCATTCTTATGTCTGAATCTGATCACAGCAATTACGAAAACAACCGCACCCATGGAAACCAAGGGAATCAGGTTCGGCATCACATCCACAAGGGTCGATCCTTTCAAGAATAGTCCGCGCAAGATGGCCATAAAGTACCTCATTGGATTTACGTATGTCAGCACTTGAATCCACTTTGGCATGTTTTCGATAGGATAGAAGAACCCACTGGTCAGGATGCAAAACACGAGGCCAAACCATACGGTAAGCATCGCCTGTTGCTGCGTGTGCGAAACGGTGGAGGCAAGCAACCCCGAACTAAGTGTTACCAGCAGGTAACACAGTGAACAAAAAGCTAACAGAGCGATACTGCCCACGAGAGGCAGCTTAAACCAAAGTACCGCCACGGTCGTTGCGACCAGCAACTCGGCATACGCTAGGACCGCGAACGGAATCAACTTGCCGGCGATAATCTCTCCGGGGGACAGCGGCGTCACCATGAGTTGCTCGAGTGTGCCAATCTCCTTCTCTTTGACGATGGCCATACCCGTCAGCATCGCAGAAACTACTGTCAACAGCAGCACCACAATTCCCGGAATCATATAGTAACGGCTTTGCAGCTCCGGATTGTAGTAGAAACGGGTGACCGGTTCAATGCGGCGCGCTTTCAAGGCCAGAGCCGGATTTGCATCACTCCGCTGCTGAAGAATGCGCTGGGATTCCTGCCTTAACAACGCCTCTGAGTATCCGAGTGCACGTCCAGCACTACTCGAATTTTGTCCATCCACAGTAATCGCAACCTGTGCTCCACCAAGTCCCTCCAGTTTCTCCGCATACCCTTTCGGGATCCACACCGTCATGTCTGTCTCGCTTTTCTCAAGCAAAGCATGCAACTCAGACGGAGAATCAGCGGAGGGTCCCCGCAAGAACAGATCGCTGGAATAGAAGGCACTGATCAGCTCTCGCGACCGCGCGGTTCTGTCCTCATCAAACACAGCAAGTCTAACGTGCTTCAAATCGGTCGTCACCGCATAGGAGAGCACGAACAGCTGAATCATAGGCATGATGAAAATGATCCGCATCATACCCGCATCGCGAAAGATCTGGCGGAATTCCTTTCGGACCAGAAAGCCGACTCTGCTGAAGCTAAAGCCTGTCACTTTTGTTCACCCGGATAGCGATGCGGCAACGGCAACTACTTACTCCAGTCTGCTCTTAAATTTTTTCACGGACAGTATCAGCAGGACGGCGCACATTCCAATCATCACGGCACCCTGGAACGGAAACCACGCGTCGCCCTTCAGCATGATACCTCGAATGACCTGCAAATAGTAGGTCGCAGGAATCAAGTGACTGATCATCTGCAGTGCAACAGGCATGCTCGAAATCGGGAAGATGAATCCCGACACCATCAAGGTCGGCAGCATCGTTATCATGAGGGCGAGGCTCATGGCCACCTGCTGCGAATCCGAAATCGCCGAGATAAGCAGTCCAAGCGAAAGAGCAATACCAAGATAAATGAGGCTGTAAGCCGCAAGAACGAGCCATGAACCCGCCATGGGGACGCCAAACACAGCGCGCCCCAAGCCCAGCACCAGACAGGCATCCAGTGCGGCGATCACCAGATACGGAGCAGCTTTCCCTGCGATAACCTGTCCTGCTTTCACAGGAGTGGTCAGAATCTGCTCCAAGGTTCCGGTCTCTTTTTCACGCGTGATGGCAATACTGGTCAGGAGCGCGCAAATCATGACCAGTACCACGGCAACAAGTCCCGGTACCACAAAATGGGCACTGACTAGTTCAGGATTATACAACACTCGCGAACGAGCCTCAATCGGCGGCGTTCCAATTCCAAGAGTCTGAATGGTGAGCCGCCTGTTTTCCATCGCAACCATCGCATTCAAGTAGCTCTCAACAATCGCAGCGGTGGTCCCATCGGCTCCGTCCACGACCAGCTGAACGGGAGTCACATTCTGCGATACCAGGGACTCCGCAAATCCGCTGGGAATCACCAACGCGGCATGAAACCGGTTCTGCCTGAATGCAGGCTCACTCTCGTCGTGGGAATGCAAGTGCTCCGAGACAACGATAAACTCGCCGCCGCCCATGTGGTCCACGAACCGGCGACTCTCGGCAGAGTGATCGAAATCCAACACGGCCAGCCGCAGGTGTTTCATCTCCATGTCAATCGCATAACCGTAGAGCAGAAGCATCATGGCCGGCATGGCGATTCCAACTCCGAGACTTCGTGGATCGCGCAGGACGTGCAAGAACTCTTTTCTCGCTACGGCAATGATTCGTCTCATGAAGCCTCCGGTTTTCGAACGAGCTTCAGGAACAACTCCTGCATCGAACCCGTTTGATGCGTTTCCTTCAATTCCCGTGGAGGTCCAAGTGCTACAATCCTTCCGGCATCCATAATCGAGATGCGATGACAATACTCCGCTTCATCCATATAATGCGTGGTCACGAACACCGTTGCGCCGTCATCCGCCAGCTCGTAAATGAGATCCCAGAATTCCCGTCGGGCCACCGGATCCACACCGCCGGTTGGTTCGTCCAAAAAAATAATGCGCGGTGAGTGAATCACGGCGCATCCCAGTGCCAGACGCTGCTTGAATCCCAGAGGGACTTTGGCTGTAAGCGACTTCAAATGCGGCTCCAGGCCAAGCCGCTTCAGAAGTTGTGCTTCACGGTTTTTGCGGGCGGAAGCGCCCAGTCCATAAACTCCGCCAAAGAATTCCAGATTCTCTGAAACTGTCAAGTCACCGTAGAGGCTGAACTTCTGACTCATATAGCCGATTCGATGCTGAATTTCACTGGCCTGATGAGCAACCGAGAGACCATCCACCCAGGCTTCGCCATCAGACAGTGGAAGTAGTCCACAGAACATCCGGATTGCCGTAGTTTTTCCGGCTCCATTTGCTCCGAGAAATCCGAAAATCTCCCCGCGTTCCACCTGCAAGTCAAGGTGATCCACCGCGACAAAAGAATCAAATCTCCGCGTGAGCCCTCGCGCCACCACCGCCGGCCCGTCCATCAAGCCGCCTCGCTCATTAAAGCAACAAAAGTATCTTCAATGCCTGGCGATGTCGGGCGAATCTGCACATCGAGTTTTGAAAGAACTCGCTGAATCTCCCGCAGTTGTTCGTCGGAATCGTAAATCACATGCAGTCTGTCGCCGAATCGGTTGACTTGTAAACCCGGGCTGAGCGGCGAGAGCGCTTTGCGTGCGGCATCCAAATCCCTTCCCAGAATCTCGACAAGCCTTCGCTTGAAAAGACCAGTTACTTCACTCGGGCTTCCCATGCCCATCAGTTTTCCTTTGTGCATCAGAGCCACCCGGTCGCACAACATGGCTTCATCCATATAAGGTGTGCTCACCAGCAGGGCTTGCCCGCCCTTCGCAAGCTCGCGCAGAATGACCCAAAACTCTTCCCGACTGACCGGATCCACTCCCGTGGTCGGTTCGTCCAGAATCAACGCCTCCGGAGTATGAATGAGAGTACACGACAGCGCGAGCTTCTGTTTCATTCCACCCGACAGTTGTCCCGCACGTCTGTTTCTGAAGGGAGCAAGTCTGCTGAATTCCATCAGGCGATGCTCTCGTTCGACAAACTCCATTTTAGTCACATTGTAAAGATCGGCAAAGAATCTTAGATTCTCGGCGACCGTCAGGTCGGGATACAAGCTGAAGCGCTGCGGCATATAGCCCAGGTGTTCGCGCATTTTTCCGGACTCATGAGTCGCGTCGAAACCGCACAGACTCACATTTCCCCCGGTGGGCACCAGCAGGCCGCAGGCCATTCGCATGGTGGTTGTCTTTCCGGCTCCGTCCGGTCCAATGAGGCCGAAAATCTCGCCCGAGCAAACCTCCAGCGAAAAATCCTGAACCGCATTCACGGAGCCGAATGACTTCGCAACGTTCGAGAATTGTATGATTACCGTCTTGCTCACTTCAGCACAATCTCCGCCGGCATCCCGATTTTCAGTTTTCCATCAGAATTCGCCACGCGCAGTTTTACCGCGTAGACGAGCTGCGTTCTTGCCTGTTTCGTTTGTGCATTCTTGGGTGTAAACTCTGCTTCGCTGCTCACCCAGTATACCGTTCCGGGAATTGTTGTCTGCTCCAGTGCATCGACCAGCACCTGAATAGACTGCCCGATTCTCACCTTATCGAGATCCTGCTCGTCCAGGAACACGCGAAGCTCGAGTGAACTCAAGTCAGCAATACGATAGGCTATCGCCCCGGGAGTGGCGAACTCCCCTGTCTCCGCTGCCTTCATGATGACGGTTCCGGAAATCGGAGTCACCAATAGACCATCGTTTAGCTGCCGGTCAAACACGGCGAGTGCCGCGTCAATCTTGCTCTCATCCGCAGTCAGCGCTTCAATCTGATGCCGCGCGGCCTGCACTTGCTCCGTGGCAACATCCCGTTTGGCACGCGCTTCATCCAATTGTTGGTGCGTGGCCACGCCGGAATCCAATAGCGCTTTCGTTCGCGCAAACGTCGCCTCAAACAATTTCAGATTCGCGCTGGCCTGCGCTTGCTGATCACCGACGACGCGTTTTTGCGCTTCAAGTGATGCGCGATTGGCATTGGCCTGTGCGCGCTGCAGTGCAATCAGCTCCGTATCGAGCACGAGCAGAGTGTCTCCGGCTTTCACCGCATCGCCGAGTTCAAACCGCGCTTCGAGTACTCTTCCGCCCATGGACGGCGCGAGATCCACCTCGGTTGCTTCCAGAGTTCCTGACTGATTTGCCGCCTTGTCCGATCCTCCGCAGCCGGCGAGTACCACGGCGAGTATGATGTAAAAAAATGTTCGCATAGTCCTATTGAATTCTCCCCCCGCTTCAGCGTCTTTGTTTTCACCCCCCTGCTTTAGCGGGGGGGCAGGGGGGGTCTCTTCGCTCCACTTCCCAAAATCGGCGTATTGTCTCCCACCGCCGTCACCGCAAAGAAGTAACTCGACGGCAGCGAGAACACATTCGGCACCACATAACTCGTGTCCGCGGTTTCGTCCAGATAATACTCCGGGTCAATCGCGAACTGAGAATAAGGATGCACATACAGACGGTAGCCGGCCACAATTGTGGGCTGGCCGAGTGTATCCTCGGTCACTGGTGACCAGGCAAACCGCGCGTGATTGCCCTGCTTCTGAATCACCAGCCCGGTCGGCGCGCGCGGCGTGGCGCCAAGCGTGGATACAAGCACTTCATTTGAAAATGCGCCGCCATTGCCCGCTGAGTCTGCCGCTCTGCATATAAAGTAATAGATCGTCGCCGTGTCCAGTCCTGTAATCGTAGAGTAATATGTGGCGGGATCGGCCATCAATGCATCGTCGCTTTTGTCCCATAGAAAGTCCGCCTCCGTCACGCCCGGATTCGTGTCATAGAAAATCTGGTAGGAAGAAAAATGTGCATCATTCGCTGTCATCCATACCAATTGAATTGCCGTCTCCGTTCGAAATCCCGAAAACGCTAGTGAATCCACGGGCGTGGGGGGGATTGTATCCAGTGTTTGACCACAGATTCTGAAATCGTCCATCACCCAAGACGCTGCACCCGCACCGCTCGCATTGAATCTCCAACGAAATCGTGCATTCGCGGCTCCGTAGAATGCCGCCGGAAGATTAATGCTCAAAGTGCTGTCATGATTTGTGGTCAAATCGGCGAGAGTGTAGGGCCACGAGAATCCTCCGTCTATTGAACCGGAAAACACGGCCTGTGTCTGCGAGTTGAACACCAATGTGCTACGGAACTTTGCCATCAGATTGCTTCTAATAGTGAAATCATAGTCGGTCGAGATCAGTCGTTCCGACGCCGTAGCAGCTACTCCCGTCAAGCTTGTTTGTGCTGCATAGTTTCCTGATCCGTCGTCAACAATATGCCACGGCTCTTGTGTATTACCAAGATGCTGGAAAATCCACCCGGTCGGCATAAACTCCGTATCAAACTCCTCGGTAATAAATCGCAGGCCATACCCCGAGGCTGAATTTGAAATTACTCCCGACCCACAGGAATTAACCGGCAAAATTCGATAGAGGCTGGGAATGTCAGTTGGGGCAGTGTCAATAAATGTCGTATCAAAACCGCTTTGAACACTAAGTGTGTCTGCATTGCGAAGAATCGCATATGACGCTGATCTCGGAGCGCTTTGCCAAATAAGCGCTACATTATCGCAATCAGAAGTTGCGATCAGTCCATTCGCTTGACCCGGAGGTTGTGCCAGGCACATCCCACACACATAGCTGCAACTCCATTGCGTCATGAGAGCTTCCGACGGTCCTGCGCTCAGAGTAACAACGCTCGAAGTGAGTGTCAAACCCTGAAAGCAAATCCGCAAGTAGTACCTTGGGGAGGAGGGAATTGCACCATTCGAATTGAAGTTACTCGTGGTGGCAAAAGTGCCACAGGTTCCAACGACATTGCATCCATTAACCAAAAACGAGTTGAAGTTAACTTGCCCCACACCACCTCCGACTAGCGGTTGAGGATCATCTGAGTCAGGTCCATTCCCGTCATTGTCCCAATATATGTTGATAGGAGTGCCATCCGGTACTGGAATTCCTCCTGGCATAATGGTCCCATTTACACAGTTGTCATTTATGCCGTGCTCAAGATTGGCATCTAATGCACCGATTAATGACGCCTGAAATCCCTGCCCCCACGCCTGAGCACATACCCCTATCACGAGCGTAATCAAAAACAATAATCGCACTGCCATAGCCACGCCTCCATAAGAGTTAAGATGTCTAACGACAATTGCTATCATCCCTCATCCATCATGCTTCATCCTTCCCCCCAATAACGCAAACAAGGCGCGCCCCGAGCGGGACGCGCCTTGCAAATTCACTCAACCGCCGTGAGCGATTCGCTTACCGCCCCGGCGCAGGAATTCCACCCGGAGCCACATCGCCCGGCCCGCTGTTATTATCCGCACAAATCGCCGTGACCATGAAGAATTTCAGGTCTCCGTCGAGCTGCTCGGGCAGAATTGTGATGCCCGGCGCTGCCACTTCGGCCAGCACCGTTGAGGATACCGGTGTGAACTCTTCCGTAGCGCTTGCGTGTACTCGATAGCCGATTACGTGAATCTCACGACCATTAATGTCGCGATTCACTGCCGACCAGTTCAGGCGCATGTGACAATCTTCCCGCGCACCCAGAACTTTGATGGTGAGATCATCGACAGCCATCGGCGTTACGACTCCCCGCGTTTCCACACTGACTTCGTCCGAGAACTCGCCCACATTGCCCGCAGCGTCGATTGCCCGGATCACAAAGTAATAGGTCGTTCCCGGCGACAGGCCTTCAATCGTCGTGAAGTAGGCGTCCGGATCGCCAAGAGAAGGATCATTCTCCATGCTCCAGCGCTGTGCATCCTCATTCACACCCGGCTCCGTCGCGTAGAAAATTTCATAGCTGACGCCGCTCATATCCTCGGCCGGCAGCCAGACCAGCTGCGCCTGCTCGCCGGTTCTCCATTCCGCCGGGTTAAACTGACCGATGGACTCGGGGGATGTCAGATCAATTTTCACCGCCCAGTCATCCGCGATACCTTCAGCAAGTTCGTCGCCTGAGTAACCGCTCGCGCCCCAAACGTCGTTTGCACGCAGCTCATACTTCAGTGCCTCACCTTCAGTGAAGAATTCGGCCTCCACCAGAATCTGGTCGTTTGCAACATACTCGACGACCGTCGCAGGCTGCCACGACTCCTCAGGCGATTCATCATAAACGCCGTCGTTGTTGGCATCGACGCGGATCTCGACCGAATTCAAGTCAATACCGCTCTCGTCTGTCAGCTTCGCGCCAACCACGCCATGCAAACTGTTCCACCACTCTTCACCCGCCGTCGGGCTTTCAAAGTGCGGACACGCCTGCTCGGGATAAACCGTAGCCGCCACCACCTCAGACATTTCGGAAATATTACCCTCCGCGTCGGTCGTGCGCACCGCGAAGTAGTAATGCTCGAACATATTCAGGTTGTTCACGATGAAGTCCGCGAGACCCAGCTCTCCCAGCAGCCAACTGTCAGCATTGTCCATAATCTGCGGGTCGCTCATGTCCTCACTCTGCGATATGAGTACCTCATATCCGCGGAAGAACACACTCTGCACCGGATTCCACGTAAGGCCGGCTCCACCGACGCCAATACTGTCGCGCACCATCATGCCTGACGGCGGCTGCGGAGCAGGCGCGTCACCGACGGAACCGCAAATGCGGATATCGTCGATGCTCCATGCACCGGGCTGCGAAGCTGATGCCGTAAACTTCCAACGGAATCGTGCCTGTGTGGCATTGTCAAACACAACCGACAATCTGCGGCTGTAAATTGTGGTATCGTTGGAGAAGAACGTCTCCAGCTCATGCGTCCAGGTGGCACCGCCGTCGAGCGAAGCCTGCAGGTATCCGAAAACACCCGGGTTCGCGCGCATGGCTGTTGCAAAGGTCAACGTGATGTCCGACAATCCCGTGAAGTCAATCACCGGGGAAATCAAGTACTCGAGCGCCGAGGCAGCCGTTCCAACCACGGCGACGCGGGGCGAAAAGTCGCCCGGCGAATCCGTCTGAATTGCCCACGGTGCAGTGGTTGTGCCCAAGTGCTGAACCGTCCAGCCTGCGGGAAGCGTGTTCGTCGGGAAGCTCTGCGAGAATACCGCAGGATTGGCGACGTTGATGGTCACGCTCGAAGAGGGGACACTCTCCCCGCAATCGAGCGAGTAGGCCGTCACATAGTACTGGCTCAATCCGGCAGGTGGATTGTCAGCGTAGGAGGTCGTATTGATATCCACTGTATCGAGCTGCGTACCGTTCCGGTAAACAATCGTTCCTTCTGTGCCTTCGGTCGGCACCCAGGTCAAGATCGCAATTCCGCAATTGGTTGCATCCACGGCAAGTCCGGTCGGAGCGGGCGTATTGCCCTGACGTTGCGCACTAATCGGAGCGGACGCATTACCCGGTCCGCAAATGTTGGCGGCCACAATCGTGTACTGATGCGGTGCATTGTTGCCCGGATCATCTGTAAACGAGTTCTGCGGATGA
>CAZVXJ010000013.1:0-23726 GCA_964631675.1 uncultured Alphaproteobacteria bacterium | reverse complement strand
CAGAGAAATAAATGTGTCGCGTCCCCAGCCTTCATTGAACCACGGAATGCCGGCATAGAGGAGGGAGTCGGACTCGGCGAGAAGGTGGATCAAACTGCGATGCATCCATTCTACTTGCTTGAGAAACTCCTTGTCTGCACAAGCAAAATCCGCGCGGAATGCATCGGCAAATGGATCATAAGAAAGTTCGGCAATAGTCTGCCCCCGGCTTATGACGTGAATCCATTCACTGGGCTCGATGCGCAGTCCTGCCGATGCCGTAGCCAGAAGCGAATCGCTATTCGAAGCCAAGAAGGAGATTTCGAGTTGTGTCTTAGATTCACGCGGCCACTTCCAACGCACCGCATTGGGGCTAATGTCGCAGATTGCATCACGAAACGGCAGCGAATTGTTCAAGCTGTCAAAAACCGAAATCCCGGGAACGACACGCTTGCGATTTGACCACAAGCCCATCCAGCCCGAATCCCAATTGTTTTCATCGGATGATCCGTAGAAATAAGCGCTGCCGTCATTGTTTCTCAGAAAGAATGTACGTGGAGTTTCTTTGCTCGCTGTGATATAGAGCGGTGCGCGCGCCCAGCCGGTCAAGCGGTCATCTGCTTGCGCTGATGCCGTAATGAGAAAGAGCAGCAAAACAAAGAGACCCCCCCTGCCCCCCCGCTGAAGCGGAGGGGTGAAGCCAAAATTTCCCCCGTTAGTCCCCCCCCAAGATGTGGGGGGAGAGTTGACCATGTTCATTTCAACAACACCAGCTTTTTCACCTGATGCACGTCGCCTGCGTGAAGAACTGCGAAATAGATACCCGTGGCGTTGTCTTCCGCCTGCCAGCTAAATTCATGCACGCCGGCGAAAACCAAGCCATCGGCAAGAACGGCGGCTTCGCGGCCCAGCACATCGTAGATTTTCAACGAAACTTTTGCCGCATGCGAGAGTTCCAGCGGCAAGACCGTTACCGGATTGAATGGATTGGGATAAGCATCGCCCAGCGTGATCTTTTCCGGAACGCTTGAGCGAGATTCGGGAACGTCTACGGTAATAATGGAATCTGAGATTACCCACACGTTTGCAGAGAAGGCAGAAAGACTTGTTGAGAGTGTCGTCAAATTCGCGCCAAGTACTTGGAAACTCGTGCTGCCCAGCAGTTCCGTCACCCAATAGGTCGAATCGGGATGAATCCCGAGCTGCTGCTGGTTTACGGTGACCTGCACAAACCTCGCTTCAGACGAAAAATTTCCCGCCCACACAACGGGATCCATGCCCGGGCCAAAACGCGCAAAGCTGTAGACAAAATTGCTGATCGTATTCGGCGTCGTGGCGAATGCGCCATCGCGGAGCGCCGCAAGGCGTTTGCGCGCATTCATCGAGCGATAGAAATGCGGGTACATGTTGTTCGGATCGCTGCCCCATGTGATCTGTCCGCGCTGTGATGTCATCCCGATTTCCTGGCCCGCATAGAGCATGACTGCGCCGGGGATGCTCAGCGAAAATGATCCGACCAATTTTGCCTGCGGAAATGTGTTTTCAGAAGGATATCGAACTTCGTCGTGATTTTCGACAAAGCGCAATGGGTTTTTGTAAGCGGGCCAGCCGAAGCCATAATTCGTGACCAAATCGGTGAGCGGATTGAAGGCAGGCGGCTGCGGGAACATGTTGGCAAAGCTCGATGTGCCTTCGTGATGCAGATTCCAGTCGAAACACAGGTCGAACATGTTCGTGAAGTGCGCAAAGTCATTCGCACCCGTCTCCGCGAGCAGACAGATTTCAGGTTTGATTTCTTTGAGCTGCTGCCGCCAGTTCACCCAAAACTGCGGACTGCGCTGCATCGGCCCCCACGCTACGTCACAGCGGTAGCCGTCTACGTCAAATTCAGTAATCCAATACTTGCACATGTCGATCCAGTACTGCGCGCATTCGGGATTGTTCAAATTCAGATTCGGCAAACTGGTCCAGTCGAAATAGTGCGTCGGATTCCCTTGCGCGTCGCGGTCGTACCAATCCCAATAGTGCGAATAGCGGCCATGCCGCTCGGCGTCCTGCATGAATGGATGACCGATGCCCGTATGATTGATGACCATGTCCAGCATGACGCGTATGCCGTGCGCGTGTGCGGCCTCGACCAGTTCGTGCAAGTCTTCCGCACTGCCATAGTCCTGCTCAACCGTATAGTAATCGGTGATTTCATAGCCATGATCCGACGGCCCTTCAAAAATCGGCATCAGCCAGATTGCGTTCACGCCCAAATCGGCAATCCGCGCCATGTCCGCCGTCACGCCGTCGAGATTTCCCTGTGGCGAATAGGAGCGTACAAAAATCTCGTAGATGCGCGCATGCTCGGCCCAGTAGGCCGCCTCATCATTTGAAAATCCATGCCAATTCTGACCGCGAATCGTGAAGAAAGTCCGTCCATGTGTTTGATGATTGTCGGGGTCTGTCGCGACCAAATCAAAGTAATACTCGCCGGGCGCATTCGGCGGAATGAATGAAGCAGTGGCAGTGTTTGCTCCGCCTAGCGTCACCGGAGCGGGATTGTCGGGATCGGCGCTCCACTGATAACTTACCTGCTGATTTTCCGGATCGGTCGTTGCGGATGCATCCATAAAGCACGATGCATCACCTACGTTCGTCGTAATGCGAATATTGGGTGCATGATCGACATTCAATGTAAATGTCATCGCCGGAGAATTGCTGGTATCACCGTTCGCGTCTCGCGCCCACAGCGTAAATAAATTCGCGCCTTCGACGAGATTCAGCGGCACCGCAAACGAATCTCCGGTCATGGTCACCGGATGCGTGAGCTGATTCTGCCTCAGCCACACTGAGGTCAAAGCCACTTGTGACGTCACGCGGCCCCTAATCGTCTGCGTGGTGTCCGTTGTCGGTGCGCCGCGCGTGAGAATGCGGCATACGGGGCCCAGATGCCGTACTCCGGATCCCAGCGAGTCGGGATGGATCGATGCGACGCCGCGGCCCGGTGCGTCAAACGTTGATCGGCGCGTCAAGCCATAGTTGTCGAAAAGCTTCGGTGAAATATCTGATGCGTCAAAACTCACCGCGTCATAGACATCCGGCTCGTAGAGTTCATCCGTGCCGCCGATTGATGCCTCGACTTCGGAGCAAAAACCCGTGTTATTGTTTCCAGGCTTAAAACTGAAACACGAATAGTGCCATGCCGACTGGTACGACCCGAGATACAACTCCAGCAAATCCGTCCCGATGTAAGTCGTGATCTCATCGGCCTCAAAATGCGTGCGCCCCACCGAGGGACCGTCGGCGTGCAGGTCGCCCGCCGGATGAATGCGGTTGAACACGGCGGCGTCAAAGAAGGGTGACGTTGGGTTCAGGAGTGGTATCGCCACGCCGCCGTTTGAGAGATCCGGTACGCGCACTTCCCCGCCGAAACCGGGAATCTCGCTGAACGTCCCTTGCGTTGCAGAAATTGTGATCATGACCGCCATCGTGTCATCATCGGTGATGTGATCAACGAACGCCTGAAATCGCAGCGAATCACCGCCATAGAAGCCTCGTATCCCCAACGCGAGCAGATCGAGTGAGCGCGGATGATAGGCATTGTATTCGATGTCATGGAGTGGATCAGCGGCCAGAAATCCGCCGGTCTTAAAGCCATAGGCAATGTCGCGGGTACCTGTTCTGCCGGCGGCATCCGTTGCCGAAATCGCGATATTGACAAACCCTTCGTCGCTGGGCAGCGCATCTAGTGTCAGTAATTGCGTTCCAGAGTTCCATGTTGCTCCAAAATTCGCACCATTCAACGTGACTACCGGAGTTCCCTGAATCGGTGTTCCGTTGTCTCCCGGTCGCACTCTTGCTGTCACAACCACATTCGATCCGACTGAATATACCCGATTCTCTCCCGGCTGAATGTCGTAAATCTGCGGCAGCGAATCCGCCTCAAAAAATGCCAGCGAGTTATTAAACCCGCCCGGAGCATTCAGCGGATTGTCATAGTCAATCTGCCAGTTGTTGCCGTTGATCACAAACTTGTATTCATTGCGGCCCACGGGCATCAGCACTTCGCCCCACCGATTGCCGTACTGGTCAATGTTGGTGAGCGGCGTCGCGGTCGTGCTCCAGCCGTTGAACGCGCCCGCGAGATTCACGGAGGTCACCGGCCCAAAGTACGAAGAAAAAGCCGAGCGCGGATCATAGCGGAAAATTACATGCGTTTCCAAAACCGGCGGCGGTTCGCTGAGCAAAATATCCCAGTTCGCATTGCCGTTGTTGTCCCAATTTGTGCCGTCGGTGGTCACGTAGTGCAGTGAATAAATCGTGTCAATGGTCTGAATGGAAATCTGAAACAGCCCAGCGCCCAGCGCGACCATCGGCGAGCGCGCGGCCACCCCGTCCATCACCGTTCCCGCCGGCCACATGATTTGCGGCGCCGCATGCCAATTGCCATGACCCGATTCGTTGATTCCCCAATGCAATATCACATTGGCAGCACCGTTCGGCAGCGTACCGGGCACACAGTCATAGAAAATCGTAATCAAATCTCCCGGCAGCGGTTCTTCAGGCGTCCACCAAGATACTGTTCCAGCTTGCGTAAACGTCAGATGCCAGTCCGCACCGCCATTGCTGTCCCACGTGTTCGCACCGTCGGTGAAAACAAATGCGATGTTCTCAATCGTAGTTCCGGAGAAATTGACTGTCACACTCCACACGTCATTCGCGCCTTCCGCCATCGGACTTTGAACTGCGACATTATCGGTATGAATATGCGAACCTGCCGGCCAGATGTTGTTTGGGGGAGTACTCCACGAGTCTCCAATCGGATCATATACTCCCCAGTGCAGCCACAGCGCGGCGGTGGTCGGCTCAATGCCTCCGGCGGGAGCAGTATCGTAGTAGATCGTCAATACGTCGCCGATGCGCGGCGCGGCGGGAGTCCACCAGACGTGCTGCGCTGATGCGGAGGCTGCGAAGAGCAGAAGGGCCAATATGCGTTTCATGGGTGCACCGTTAGGTAAGATCATATGAAAAAGTCAGACGTCAACAACACGTCGCCATTGCAGGCCTCGAAGCCTGCAATGGCGAAGGTAGAGATATGTTTCGGGTCGTGTGAGACCCCAAACGGCGATAGACACGAGAGGGGGCGCGACGCGAATGCTCGCACCCCCTCCCGAAAAATCGAGAACGCGCGAACTACTTCAGAAGCAGCATCTTCTTTGTCTCACTCTGTGAAGGCGTCACGAGTGTGTAGAAGTAGATGCCCGTTGCAATGTCCCTTCCGTCAAAACCCACGACGTGACGTCCGGCTTCCATGCGGCCAAGATCCGTCACTGAAACTTCTCGGCCCGTCAAATCCGTGACCTTCAGCTGTACGTTCTCGCTGCGGTTCAGCGCAAACGAAATCCGGGTCGTCGGATTGAACGGGTTCGGGAAATTCTGCTCAAGCTGGAACGACTTCACAGCAGCCGGACGCTCGTCGTCCGCCGCGGAAATCACACATGCCCACTGCGAAAACAGCGTGTCCGGAGATCCCCAGCAGTCAATCGACATGCGGTAAGTAGCCTCGGTATCATCCAGTCTGTGCTCGTGATTGCGAGCAAACCCTGCTTCATTGTCATAGCCGTTCGCACCGTACTTGTAAATCAAATTGCGTGGCGATCCGGCCGGGAACAGGAACTGTCCCGTCCACACATGATCGCCGGCAGCAAGATCCGGAGCGACGCCGTTGTCCAGCATGTTCGCTTCAGGCGGGAAATTGCCCCACGGCCAAGCAGGAGTCAGAAAATCTCCCGCGAAGTTGATCACGTTTACAACACGAACCGTATCCGTTCCGGATTGCACGTCGACGACATAGCCGACCGCTGCGATGCGGCCCAAGAGCGGCGTGTCTTCCACGGAAAAGATCACCGTAAGGTCACGCGTGATAATCTGGTCAGGACCCGTGTCACCGTAATACACCACATCAGGGTTGATTTCCCCGTAGCCGTTTCCGCCCTGCGGAAAATTATCCGGCTCTTCACCGGTCGGGGTAAAGCCTCGATTGCCGTTGGGATAGCCCGTCAGCTGCTCCCACTGAGCCGAGTCTACTGCGCCGCTCTGCAGATACACAAATTTGTATTCGAGACGCACGTTTTCCCCAATCTGAGGAAATTGAATCCTGCGGGAATAAATGCCCGGATTCAGCGCTTCTTCCGTCAAACGTACCGCGCCGCCCCAGGGACCCAGGCTGTCGTGGGCACCGCGCACGACCACCCAATCCGTTGCCGGGTCAAACCTGCCGGTGGACTGCTGAATACTCATGTTCACACGGAAAAGCACTTCCACATCGGTTTGTTCCGGCGGAGGCGTGTACACCGAGTCATTGGCAAACCACACCACCGGGATATTCAGCGGAGCTGTACCCACGGTGGCCGCACGGTTGTCGGGAATTCCTTCCCATCCATCCGGAGGAATGACAAACTTGTACTGAATGGCACCTTCCGGGATATCGAATGTGCCTGAGTAGATTCCCTGACCCTGATCGCTCAGCAAGTGCGTGTCGCCGCCCCAGTTGTTGAATGTACCGCGTACGACCACCTGATCGTTTTCAGGATCGAAGATTCCCTCTTCGTCCTGAACCGACATGTTCACGTTAAACGTCACCGAAGTCGCGAAAACTTGCGACCAGGCGGCAATGGCGAAGACCATTGCCAGGTTAACCCATCTGCGTTTCATGATGAAACTCCCTCTCCAGTTTTGATGATAGTAAGAAAGTCTAAGAGCGACAATGCAAGAAGATCTAAGGTTCTAGTTTTGTCCTTGGCCGTGCGTTCGCTCAGTAACTCACGCTCAGCGAGTACTTGTAGATGGCATCCCAGCGGCCAAAATCCTCATAAGCCACATCAAATCCAAACTGCGGGCCGCCGCGAGTCCTGACCTTCAAACCGGCGCCTGCTGTCAGTCCCTCCTCTGAATCCGGCAGGAAGAGCGACTTGTATCCCGTGCGGAGAAAAAACTGTTCGCGGTATCCGTACTCTGCGCCTAAATTCACAGATTCACGGTTGTCATTTGGATGCTGCGCGTCTATCGCCGCCGTGAGTCGCTGATCCGATTTCTTGATCACGTCCATGGCCAAGCCAAACCGCATGTTCAGCGGCAGAGGCCACTTGTCCGTTCGCCACTCTGAAATCACGCGGTCATTGTTGCCAGAGCGCGATGGATCAACGTCTGAAAAATGTACGAGGTCGCGCCCTGACATTCGCATGTCACCGCCAAAATTTGTAATCGCCATCGCGATTTTCAGATCATTCAGCGTCGTGCGGTAAACTGTCCCAACATCCAATGCAATGGTCTGCGCGCTTTCGTGCCAGATCCACTCTCGGACATACTTCACCGTCAGACCGAGCTTGTAACGATCGGTAAACTCCCGAGCAAAAGTTGTCCCGAGCGCCATGCTTCCCGCACTATAAAACAATCCGGTACCGTCCTGTTCGCCCTGCTGTGTGGTGGTGATCTCCTGATCCGGCATGGTCAAAAATGTCGCCTGTGTTCCCAGCACACCGACATCCGAGATTGGAAGCGTTGCACTCAGGACATTAAAATTCAAATCGAGCAGCCAGTCCGAATGAACCATGTTCGCGGCGAATTTGTCAATTCCGGCAATTCCCGCCGGATTCCAAAAGAGTGCCGTCGGGTCATCAGCCACGGCCGTATAGGCTCCACCCATACCGACAGCACGCGCTCCCACTGCGATGTTCAGGAACGGCGCAGAGGTCGTGCCGACCTTAGATTGTGCGAATGCTGAACTGAATGAAACCAAGAGGATTCCGAATAGAACCCCCCCTGCCCTCCCAAAACGAGTTTTGGGAGGAAGAGTTGCGAAAGAAAATGACACGCAGTGTCTCATTTCACCACCGCGAACCTTCCTGAGGCCTCGCCATATTCGGAGTCCACATGATAGAGGTATACACCATAGGCTACATTCAACCCGTCGCGGCTGCGCAAATCCCAGTTTTGTGTACCATCATCCACCGTGGTGTTGTGATCCAATGTTTGCACCAGTTCGCCTTTCACCGAGTAAACTCGAATGGTACATCGAGGCGGCAGATGCGTAAATGTTATCCGGCGTTCGCCGCGTCCCTCGGCAAACCGGTTGGACGGCTCCTGCGGCGAGACACCGACGTACGGATTGGGATAAACACGGATGTTCGCCAGCGTTGCCTTATCCGCATTGATGCGGGCGGCTTCTGATGTGTAAACGTACTCGTCGCGTGTGGAAAAATTCTGGTACACGAATATCCGCAGCTCATCTCCGGGGCGCGGTGCTACCGTATCGCCAAAAAACAGTTGATAGTTGAAGCGTACAAACCAGGATACTTCAAGGGTGTCAGGATTGTCCGGCGGCGGCTCATAAAAGATGATTAGCTCGGTGGAATCGACCCGGCCGGGCCGCCCGCCCGGTCTGTCCAGAAACAGGAAGGGGATGTAACTGTCTGATGTCAGATTCTTCACGCGGAAATTAACGGCAACCGGCAGCAGTTCCAGACCTTGATAGTAGAAGTACCGTGAAGTGTCCACCGTTTCTCCGTACCATTCCACGGCGTAATTTGCGGCGATCTTGGTCCCGAGCAGGCCGCTGTTGGATTCGTAAAAAATGTTAAAATCAAATCCATATAGCGATGCACTGGTGTCCACCCAATGGCTGAGTTCACCGATCTCGGCCGTATCGCGCGGGACCAGCATGTAGGCGCGCTGCCCATCATAGATCCTGCTCTCGGCAACGTCAAAGTGCTGGCGCGGAAAATAGGTACCGGGCTCCAGATTGAACAGCGAGTCGTAATAAGCAGAGAGCCTGTCTGCAAACGGCAGCAAGTTTGAACGGGGTATTATCTGATCAAACTCAACTACCGTGTCCCGCGCACCGCCAATGTCCCGCGACACTCGGTAGCCAAACAGATTTTGAATCAGCGTATCGGCGGGAATTGAGTCGCCCGGCATGGTATCGGACAGCAGCGTGTCGGGCTTATACAGAAAAGTGAAGCTGTACTGAGCGTTATCAGGAACTTTCAGCGGATCGAGAATCTCCGGAGTGATCGCGCCGGTCGCCTCGCCTGCCGTATGGGCGATGCCGCTGATTTGCGCCGTCTCGTAACCTGTGGCAGGAGCGCGGGGCGTTACAATAGCCGTATTCACGTCCAGCGTGACGTTGCCGCCCTCATCCACGTTGATCGTCTTGTCGTTCTCGGCGGGGAATATCCCGCGCTCCAAGTCACCGCGATCATAGGCGCACACCGCATAATAATAGGTCTGCCCGTTCTCAACCGCGTTGTCCGTCCAGGAGCGGACGACGCCGGAATTGCTACCGAGAAAGTATGTGATGCCGTTCACCTGCAGCGGGAAGAAATTCTCCCATTCATTGATGAGGTCAAACTGTGCCACGGGACGGAAAAACACCGGATTCCCGAGATAATCAGTTACTGTGAAGACTTCCAAAAATCGCGGATCCGTCGAGCGGTAAATCTTGTATCCTTCAAAATCCGTGGTATCACTGACTGGGTCGATAGAATTCTCCGATCGTGCACCATCCCAGTACAGCGTCACTTTGCCGTCTCCCGGCACCGCCCAAACCGTGGGCGGATCAGGCGGGCGCGCAAAGTTGTAATTCTCGTCGTATACTTGCTGAACGATGCGCTCGTTGTTCTCAATATCCGGAAGGTCGGCACCATAAACCAGGGCCATCGAGAATCTCTCGGTTTGACCCGGCGCCAGTGGAAAGTACCCCGAACCGTAGAGGAAATCGCCGTCTTCAGGCGAAGGATTTACGGTGTCGACTCGGCCCGGCTGCATTCTCAGCCAAAGTGCGGGGTCGTCGCGCATACGAACCGCTCCCGGCGGGGTAAAGTACTCAAAAGCCGTCAATCCAATCTGGTCAGACTCGTTCACATCGGTGCGATCAAAATTGGGCTCACCATTGGTCGGCAATCCGTCGCCTTCGCCGAGGTCGCGTGTACCTGCAGCACCGTCCGCTCCCACATCGTCCTTGCGGAAGTTCCAATCGTTGTCGTTGTCAATGCCGTCGTCACGCGCCTCGTCAATCATTGGATCATTCACACCCGCACCGGTGAAATAATCGATATACTTCAAGCCAATAAATGTCGAATCGTTGCGGCGTTCATCTATCAACCCGTTAAAATTGTCATCCAGTCCATTCGCCCCGTCCTCCGTGACCACCTGCCCGGGCTGAAGCTGCCGCTCTTCGCCGCGAATTGAATAGAGCAGCGGTCCTTCCGCCGGGAAATTTACCACCGTGCGCGAGTAATCCTCATAGTCTATCACGACCAGCGGATCATTGGCGAAATAACTTCTCGGTTCTGTTAACTCATTCAGAATCGACTCGGTCAGCACGGGAGCCGATGCCCCGCCGAGCGTATCATCCCCGTCGTTGTCAATGCCGTCATAGGGGTTACCGGGCGACTCAAGGAACGCGTATCCGACGTAGCCGACGTTTTTCTCGCCGGGCCGCACCGGAACCCAACCCGGTGAACCGACATCGTCAAAGTCATAGCTGTAGGTAATGTCGCTATCGAGAATGAACTGCGCGAGATCATCGCGTGAGTCCTGTCTTCCTCCCGAAAGCGTGCCCACCATCATGCCGAAAGTGACTTTATCATAAACGTAAGAGCTGACGTTTGTGATTTCGTACAACCAGAAGATGCAATCCTGTGCCAGAAAATGCGCCCACTGCAACCCGCGAACGGTCACGCGCAATCCAAGCCCGCGCCGTGACGAATCTTCACGCGATGGATAGAAGTAGTAGGTGTTTCCCAGTGTGTCCGACCGCTGGAACCATTCTTCATCGGATTGATCGTCCATCTGAAAATAGGTTTCCTGATCGGCATTAAACTGATTTTTGCCGAAATATCCGTTCCAAGCGCCCGGCCAGCCCGGATCATTGATATCACGCACCCAATTCTGATCGCGAATATCATTGTACATACGGTCGGGCCAGAAACTTGGCCATGTGGCCGGATCGTCTGACATCGCCACTTGCAGATCGCGTCCCGGCTCAGGTTCAGCAACGAAGCCGGGCAGCGGTTCGAAACCCCAAAATGCCCCGCCGCCCTGCGGGCCGTCCGGATTTCCGCGCGGGCCATCTGAGGTGCAGACCGCAACCAGTGTGTCGCCGGAAGGATGTCTGAACTGTACACCGACCAGCGGCGACACATCACCGACATATTCATTACCCGTTCCTGCGGGCCACTCTCCTGAGATTTCGCCTACATTTCCAACCAATCCGTAGTTGTAAAATACCGTTCGAACCAGGTTACCGCTCATGCGGTTCTTTGCCCGATACAGACGGTCTCCCTTGTACTGGTTTTGGGCGAGAACAGGGGAGGCGAGCGAAGCCAGAACTGCAATCAGGATTCCAAGACGAGTGAACTTATTCACCACCCCACCTCCAATCCGACTCGCAGCATTCGGGGACGTGAATAGAATCCCGGATTATTGTACAGTTCCTCGAGTGTGTTATACTCAGGAACTTCAATCGCCGTCTGCTCATCCTGCGAATAGCCCGCCCGGCCCGTGTCCGCGTATACCCGGTCTTCATTCGCGATGTCAAACACGTTCAAAATCGTAGTGGTCAAGGTGAGCGACTGTTTTCTGTTCAATTTGAATTTCTTAAAGGCGGATAGATCAAAATTCACAAAGGCCGGCCTGCGTCCGTCATTCTCAAAGCCGGTTCGTATACCCTGATTCACGGGAGTGTATGGAAGCGCACTTCCGTAAACCCCAAATAACGTCGCACCCCAGCCGCGGGCTCCGGGAATCATGTAAGTGACGGAAGTATTCAAGGTATGACGCCTGTCCCAATCCAGCGGCACGAGCTGCTTCTCAGGTTCGCGGGGATTATTTCCCCGGGAAGCATTGTAGGCACTCTGTGCATCGGACGCATTTCCCTCCGCGGTTTGGAAGGTGTATTTCACGAAGGCGCTCACATTGTCCGACATGCGCCTGTCCAATGAGAGTATAATGCCCTTTACTTCGCCGAAAGCCCGATTAATATACTGCGAATACTTGGTGCCTGCGCTGTATGTCTCCACGATTTTATCCGTGGCGACCAGGTTGCGGATGTCCCGGTAATAGAGCGAAGTTTCCAGCGACACATCCTCCGCTATTTGCTGACTGAAGCCAAATTCATAAGAGACGGTTTCCTCCATCTTCAAGTCCGCATTGCCCATCACCGTGTTCAGACCGACTCCTTCTTCCAGTTCAAAATCCGGGTTTTGAAACAGCCGCTCAAACGTCGGCCGCTGCACAAAATGACCGTACGAGAAATGGAACGCCCCTTTATCACTCATCGGATAGGCCACGCCCAAACGCGGAGAAATCCGGGATTTCGCGTCGACATCCTTGTACCAGTAGGTCTTTCGCACCTCCAGCGGATCGGCGTTGTGCTGAATGAGCAGCGGATCGTTGATATTCGGATCCTTCTCGTCGGCCAGAACTTTCCCGTCCGGGTCAAAATAGTCAAATCGTAGTCCAGCCTGAATAATCAGCGAGCGCAGCTCAAACTTGTCCTGCACATAGAGCCCCAATTCCCACGGATTCTTCACATACAGATCGTGACTGTTCGAGCTCAGTGGAGGAATCGCGGGATCAAAGATCGCATAGTTCGGTTCGCCGGAAGGGTCGAATATCTCTCCCGGATTGGCCGGTACCAGTGTGATATCTTCATAAAACAGCTTGTAGAATTTTGCATCAATCCCGACCTTCACCAGATTCTCATTGTTCACCTGCGAACTGACGGAGCTGAGAAATTCATGCGTTTGCGTCCAGCGCTGGAAATGACTTAAGTCGGTGCCTGCGAATTTCAGGGTGTACGGAGGATTTGCATCCGTGTACCCCGGATGGACGTATCTTGAGTCGAACGGGTCTTCAAACAGGTAATGCTGATACCGATTGAATCCTTCGGTGAACGCCAATTCGTAAAACAGGCGCTTCGACAAGGTATGTTCGTACTTTAGAATATCGGTATGTCCATCCCGATACCGCCTGAGGTCGGCGTCGGGTGTAAACTTGCGGTCGTGATTGTAATCCCGGTAGTTCCGTGCGCTGTGCAGACTGGACCAGGCAAGCTTGAGATTGGGTTTGGGCCGCCACGATAGCTTACCGATCCCGTACCGCTCAAAATTCCCGTTCATCGCTGCATAGGAATTGTCGCCGTATTCCGGAAACAGAATGATCCCCGTATCCGTAGGTTGAACTTTATGCTCAAGATTCCAGCGCCGCTGTCCGTACAGCCAGCCGCTATCCCGGGAATAGGTTCCGTTCAAATAGAAAAACAGGTTGTTCGTTCGCGGCACGGGGCCTTCGAATGACAACCTGTAATCCTGGATTGCAAGCGGCGAATAGTGATCAATGTTGATGTAACGATCCGTTCGCGAGGTCACATAGTCACCAAACTCCGATGAGAATGTCGCGTGGTAATCATCATTACCATCCTTGGTGGCGATATTCACCACACCGGAAAGTACCTGTCCGTACTCGGCATTGAATGTGCCGCTGATGACCTGCAACTCCTGGACGGAACTCTCGTCCACTTTTGTGCCGTGCGAATTATCATACGCATCGGTTACCGAGACTCCATCCACCAGATAGAGCACCTCTCCCGACCGTCCGCCCCGAAAGTGGCCATCCACCACGCCGGCCTGCTTTTCCACCACCTGATCCAGACTGATGACCGGCAGCGCCGCGATTTCGTCCGTCCCCACATGCGCAACCGCGAACGTGCGATCCTGCTGGATCAGCGGGCGCTCGGCCACCACGGTCACCTCTTGACCCATGACACTCTCGGGGGAGAGAGCGGCATCAATCAGCGCCGTCTGGTCCGAGCTGACCTGCACTCCCTGAAACACCCGCGATGTATATCCCAAACTAGAAACCCGGACTGTGCAAGGTCCGGGTGGTACATTCAAAATGAAGTAATTACCATCCACGTCGGCGGCGGCACCCAAAGTGCTTCCGTCAACCTGAACGGCTGCGCCGATTAGTCCTTCCCCCGTCTCCGCATCCGTGATTCTCCCTGCGATCTTTCCTGTTGTACCTGCATGAACCCCTCCGACTGAGGTCAGCAAACAGGCCAAAGCCAGAAGCCCTACCCGCAACAAATGTCTATGGCGAGCACGACTTAGTCGACTACTATCGTCACCCATGGGTTAAACTCGCGGCCATGCACTACGTGGAGTGGAGACATGACCAAATTATAACACCCCGAAGCCGGAAAGTCAACAGAAAAAGCGCGTTTTTGCGACTAATGCGTCATATCTGAAATAAGAGCCTCCCACTCTTATTTGAATTCCATCACCGGTCCCGGTTGAGATTGGATCGGTGCAGATCAATAGCCCCCGTGCATATCAGCCATGGGGGGCCGATTGAAAATCGGACGTTCTGCTTATCGAAAACGCCCGGCCCGGGATCTGAGTGGCCCTCGCCTGCCCGCATCGATTGGCTGGTGCAGCACTCACGTTGTGCATTCCGGCAGGACTACGTGCAGACTCTGCACTTATCGAGGGAGTCTCCCCGATTTCAAGGGTTTGGATGGCCTTGTAGCTCAACACAAAAATCCCTATCTTCACACGCCTTACGTACTTGATTCCCCGGGGTAATCGGTTGTTCGCAGGCTGGGAATCGAAAGCCTGACCTAAAGAAAGGAAATACCGTGAAGTCCTTCTTCCTGATTTGTGTTGCAAGCCTCGTCGCTGCAGTAGCCGCCAACGCCGCTTCTTTCGAGCCATTACTCGAGAAGCAGCTGAGGGAGGACCAGAGCGGCAAGTTCCACAGCGTCATCATCAAGCTATACAACCCTCGCTCCATCAATGACCTTGATCAGGAGTTGCATGCTCGAAAGGCGCCCTTGGCTGAACGGCACCGGCTGGTGATAGAGGCACTAAAGGCCAATGCGGCCGAAACCCAGGGTCCCATCCAGGCCAAACTGGAAGAAGCCAAGCTTCTGGGCGAAGTGAATGGCTTCACGGCCTATTGGATTGAGAACTTGTTTGTGATTCACGGCACGGCCAGGGCTATTCTGACTATCGCCGATGACCCGGCAGTGGAGTCCGTGGGTCCGAATTTCCGTGCTGAGCTGATTGACCCGATTATGCGTGGGCCCATCCGTGGCCACCGCCCACCCGAGATTCTGGACACGCCCGAACTTACGACCCCGGGTCAAGATGCTATCCGCGCTACCGAAGTGAACCGGGTCCTTGGTTTCAACGGGGCCGGAGTGCTGGTGGCCAACTTGGATACCGGAGTGGACCGCTTTCACCCTGCCCTCGGCAGTCGCTGGAGAGGCACGCATGCCCCTGTGGCCGAGTGCTGGCTGGATCGCCTGGGGGGAATCCCACTTCCTCAGGACAACAATAGTCACGGAACCCATGTGATGGGAACCGAGTGCGGACGGGAGATTCAAGCCGACGGGGATACAATTACCGTTGGCTCTGCTCCTTTGGCTGAGTGGATCGCCTGCAATGCCATCGGCGGCTTCGGTCAGGACTTCAGCCAGGATGTGTTGGACGCCTATGAGTGGTTCATCGATCCGGACGGTAATCCGAATACACTGGAAGACTTGCCCGATGTGATTCAGAACTCATGGGGCGTAAACACCGGTCTTGGTTATGCCCAGTGCTACCAGAATTGGAACACAGCCATTACAAATTGCGAAGCCGCTGGCCCGGTCATCACATGGTCCGCTGGAAATGAGGCCCAGTCGGGACTTCGTGCTCCTGCCATCTTTGAGTTGAATGCCACGCAGATTTTCTCAGTTGCCGCAGTGGATGCCAATCCCAACAGTCCGCCGTTTCCCATCGCTGACTTCTCGAGCCGTGGACCGACTCCCTGCCAGCCGAATCAGGGTTCAATCAAGCCCGAGATTGCCGCCCCGGGTGTCGATGTTTATTCCAGTATTCCGGGTGGACAGTACACCGACGGATTCAGCGGAACTTCTATGGCGGGTCCGCACGTGGCGGGCTGCGTCGGCTTGATGCGCGAAGCCTGTCCGGACTGCGACCCTCAGACGATTAAGGAAGCCATCATGGCCACCGCGATTGACGTGGGTTATCCGCCTGCCGGTCCGGACAACAATTTTGGCGCGGGATTCATCGATTGTTATGAAGCGGTTCTTGCTGTTGCCTCGCTGGGCCGGGTCGATGGTTTTGTCCAGCATTCCAACGGTTCACCGGTCCCGGCGGTCCGGGTCACGGCAGACGGACTCAATAACTCCACGATGACTGGTGCCAATGGCTATTACAACCTGAGCGCAGCCGAAGGCACGTACACACTTCGCTTCACGAAGTTTGGCTATGAGACGGCGGTGGTAAACAACGTTGTGACCACAGAAGGCGACACAACGCATCTTGACGTTACGATGAACCCGCTGCCCAACGGTACGCTGCGTCCCACGGTCGTGACTCAGCTCGGCGTTCCGCTCCAGGGTGTTGTTTGCACCTTTGCGAATGTTCCGGTCGATACGTTCACAACGAATGCATTGGGGCAATTTGAAGTTACGCTTCCTGCCGACACCTACTTCGTGCATCTGCATTTCGTCATCGAGCGAAATCCGCCGGTGATTATCGATGAGGATACGTCGGTTATCGTACTGGCGAATCAAACGGTCACGCCGAACTGGCCGCTGTTCATTGCGGTGATCGAGCCGGCTGGCCCCGATGCCTATGGTTACCGTGCCTATGACCGTTATGACCGCGATTTCCCCGCACCCTACGACTGGTTGGAACTGAATCCTACTTTCGGAGGAGTTGGAACGCCGTTCACCTACAGCGGCGGAGACGCCTGTGTGCACTTTGATGCACCGTTCCCCATCGGTTTTTATGGTGTGGATTATGATTCGCTGACTGTCAACACCAACGGCTGGATGCTTCCCGGCATTCATTTTGAAGAGGGTCAAAACAACACACAGATTCCGTCCGATGCCAACGGCGATCCATCTGGCGTTATCGCTCCGTTCTGGGACAATGTCCGTTCCGGTTTTGGTGCAACACAGTTCAGCTACCTTGATCGCGCGACCAGCCGCTGGATTTTCCAGTTTTCCGACCAGCAGCTGCAAGCTCCGGGTGGACGCTTCCACAATTGGCAGGTACAGTTTATGGATCCTGCCCGTTATCCGTCGCTGACGGGAGACGCACAAATTGTGTTTGTCTACCACCGCATGGACTATCTGAACAGTGCCACCATCGGCATTGAAGATACGAATGAAACCCGCGGTATCCAGATACAGCACAACCAGTCGCTGGATCCCACGGCATGGCCTATCGAAGAGGGTGCGGCTATTCGCTTCACGACCGGACTTCCCACCACCACGGGTACTCTCAATGGCACGATTGTGCTCTACCCGAATCAAGGCGAAGCGGCTGGACTGCATGTCTGGGCAGCGGGACAGGATGTGGTAATGAATGCACAGGGCCAGTTCAGTGCCCCCGGTGTACCGGCAGTGAACGGCGTTGCGATGATGGACCAGCCCGGTTTTGAAGTCGTGCATAGCGCACGGACTCAGATTCCGGCCGGCGGTTCTGCATCGGTCAATCTGCAGTCTTGGAGACTGGACCCGCCGCGTGATCTTTCCGCCACGCAGACACCCACCCATTTCACGTTGCGCTGGAGAACACCTGAGTCGGTCTCGGCGATGGCCAATCCGGCGGTTCGCTATGATTTCTACATGAATGGCGTCCTGCGAGTCTCCAGTCATGTGGACACGTTCATTACACAGGGTTACTCAGATGCCGGGCAGGTTACTTTCACTCTCAAGGCCGTTTACCCCGGCGGTGTGTCAGATTTCTCGGTTCCGCTCGTCTATTTTCTTAATGGAGCGGCGGCCGATGATGACATGAACTCTGTGCCGACAGCTTTCGCTCTGCACTCGAATTATCCGAATCCATTTAATCCGTCCACTTCGATCCGGATCGATGTGCCGAACGCCATTGCCGGAAAACTATCCATTTTCGATATACAGGGACGCATGGTTGCCAATTTGTTTGACGGCAATCTTACGGCCGGTGTCCATCGCTTCGAATGGAATGGACGTGATATGTCCGGCCGTTCGGTGGCCACGGGAATCTATCTCTACAAGTTTGAATCGTCCATCTTTACGGATGTAAAAAAGATGGCGCTGATCAAATAGGTCGTTCCGCTTCTCTCTCCTTCCCGCCTCTATCAAAGCGCGGCAGCTGTATCCCTTCAGCTGCCGCGCTCTTTTTGCGGGAGATTTGCAAAGCGCTGCATCGGACAAGATTGCTGATAGCGCGCAGTTAAATACAACACAGCAAAGTCCCCGCTAATGCGGGGACTTTGTTGTCAACCTGTCGGCTGGCTTGGATTCGGAGCCAGCCGTTCGATTCGGTGTGGAGCGATGAGACTGACTTCAGGTGCGCTCCTCAGCGCCTGTTTATGGATTGATTGCGATATTCACCACACCGTTTACATGGGTTGACGGGTCGATGAAGAGTATTCCGTCCGGCGAGCTGTAGTTCGAAGCCGGATCTATATTCGGATGACAGAGATGACAACTCGGCTCGCTCGGATGATTTGCCGAGGCTGGTGGCACTGCATGGCAGGACTGACACTGGTTGAGTGAACCGCCGACCCACTGCCCGGGATTGATGAGCGGGCTTGCGCCGCGCCCATCCGAATGACAGTATGTGGCGCAAGTGCCGTTGCCGCTGAAATTGTCGCCGAGGTGAGTGTACGCTGTCTGGTAGGGCGGCCGGTTGGCAATGCGAGCGTAATCAAAAGTAACTTCGGCAGGCAATGCTCCCGCGTGACTGAATCCGGCGGCCGGATTGTGACATTCCGTGCAAGCATAGCCCTTCTCTACGGCGTGCTTTGCGTGAGCGCCATAACTTCCAGAGACCATCCCTGACGGGAGACCGGCGTCATCCACCGGCGGATTGGCATGACAAGTGTTACAGGCCACAGGTCCGCCCTGCTCATCGTGGCAACCCAGACAGCTGACTCCACTGCTTCCTCCGGCGAAATTTGTCCCGTGGCATTGCTGACAACCCGTCAGATTCCAATTGGACTCGCGGATACTTGTTCGGTGAACTCCCGGAGTGAGTTGGAACCCGACATGCGGATAGCCTGCATGACACGTATAACAGCTCACGCCGCTCTGGCCGCCAGAAAAATCTTCACCATGACAAACCGCACAGGAGTTACTCGATGACAAGTGGGACTGTGGTCCGTGAAAATCGGCGCTGCCGGGTTGATTCCATCCTGAAGGATGTGTCTCATAACTCGATGTGGTTCGGTCTTCGCTGCATGAGACCAGCAGGAGCAGTGCGGCGACCATAAGAACGGAGACAATAGGATTGATGTGTTGGTTCTTCATGGCTCTACTTTCCGTGGCAGGATGCACAGACCGGCTCCGTCGCGGGTCGATCATGACAGGACATGCAGCTCTCCAAATCAAACTCAGCTTCTTCACCGTGCGATCCGCCTGATGCAGATACCCAGCCGGGCTTGAAGTGATTGGCAGGCAGAATGTTCATGGCCGTGTGGCACTCGCTGCAGAAGTTTCTCTGTTCGTGGCACTCTCCGCAGCGCATATCTGAAAGGTGCGCGTCCTGTCCATGCCGGAACACGTAATTTCTCGGATGCGGATTCAGAACAGGATCGCCCTGGTGACAACTCTGACAATCGTTCGCGACCGTCTGAGCACTGTGGCACATGGCACAGTTTGCGCCCGGAACTTCAGCTGCCGCACCGTGAAAATGCGTCCAGTCGTTTTCGTGATCTCGCGGCTTCAGATTTTCATACGGCATGTGGCAGGTCGCGCATTCATTCTTGACCAGCTTCTGCTCGTGACAGCTCATGCACTGAGCCATATTCGGCAGATGTCCAACGGAATTCGCGGGCAGACCGCCATCAAGGTCGGTGTGGCAGGCACTGCACTCGAGCTCGGCCTTGTCCGCATGGCGCGCGTGATCGAATTTTTCACTATAGGAATTTACCCGCGGACTCAACGAAGGCGAGGCACTTAGGTGACACTTGCTGCACTCGTTTTGATCGTCCACCTCGTGGCAGGTCGCACATTCAGCATGAGTGGGCAGGAGATCATCAAAGCCGCTTGTGCTTGCCGTGGCATTGGCATGGCAAACTTCGCAGGCCTGGCCATTTTCGTCTACATGCAGTTTGTGACTGAATTTCAGTTGTCTTGATTCGGCAGAAGAGACGAGTGGCCATTGTTTTTTCGCCTGAGTGCCGCCGGGCATTGCGGCCAGAATGAGGCAAGCCGCGGCGAGCAGAGCAAACAGGGATTGGCTGAGGTGTTTCATGATTCTGCTCCTCTAAAATGTGCTGAAGATTGAGGAAACAGAGATCAGGGCGCGCCAGTCATCCTTGCGCTGAATATCCCTCAGATGCTCTCCGCGTGCGGAAACCGAGAAAGTGCTGATCGGCGACCACGAAGCACCGAGCCATGCCGATTGAGACTCGGTATTGGGCCGGATTTCCGAGTTTGAACCCCGCGCATAGTCAAAACCCGCCAACATGTCCAGGTCGTCTACCAGGCTGCATAAGGCTTGTCCATAGAAACCATCCATGTCGCCTTTATCTGCGGCGAGCCAGTGCGTGTAACCCAATTCAAGCTCAGGAATTCCCACTCCGGCCCGCACTTTATAGAGCTGGTCACCCTCACTGAATACCGTCGTACCTCCGCAGGAGGTATAGAAGTCGCTCCAGAATGTCCACCGCACGGAACCGCGCAATGATGAAGTACTTGTGTTCTCAATCATGGTCGCGAAGAAGGAGTCCTCAAACACACGCGGTGCGGCATTCTGCGCCTTCGCCGAAACCTGAACTTTGTCACTCGCCTGCCACTGCGCTGCCAGTTCTCCGGTTTCGAGCTTGCTTCGCTCGATGTTCATGTGCAGTCTCGCGCGCAATATCAAATCAGGCGAGACTCTGCTGGAAGCATCGAGGCCGGCTCCATTGTAAAGTAGATCGCCGCTCTTCTCAACATGGAAATAGGAAACTCCAACATGGGATTTCTTGATTTTCATTCTCGCGTTCAGCCCTGCTGAAAAGCCCTCATTCGGCACACTTTCGTCCGTGCTGATGGCATTGGGCAGTCGCGACCCGGCGAACGCCACCAGGTCAATCTTCTCCGTCGCGTCATAGCGTCCCCATAGGCCGAGTACATTTCCCCGACCGACGCCTTCGGTGACCCACTGCTGACCAACGCGCAGTTCATACCGCTTGCCACGCGGCTTGTATAGCAGCACTGCACGGTGCAGCCGCACGGATTCCCCTGTGGATTCACCATTCTGGAAATCAGTAAAGCCACGCAGCGTGGTTTGGAGCGAGAGGGATTCATGGCCGAGCTGGTGGAGCGTAAACGCCAGCATGGGCACCAGCTGGACGTGGTCCACACTGTCATTGCGCAGGTAGCTCCAAAGTGATGCGCGCCCCGATAGTTCAACCGAGAATGCCGACGTTGAACACAGACTCAGCAGAAAGAAAGCAGCTGAAACGTGTCGAATGAACACCGGCCGTCGTTTAGTACTCATGATGGCCTCGTATGTCAACGAGTTTTTGGGGAGTTCGCCTGTTTGGCGGAATAGGTAGCGGAACCGTCGAGACAATCGTCGGGCAGCAGCCCTCAAAGTCGGGCAGCGCCTCCCTCATTTGCATGAAGAGGGAGGCGCTGCCCTTTTCCTTATATGTGCTTAGTTTCTGACCAGTTTCTCTGGCAGTTTTTCTTCACGCATCGCTCCAACCGTCAGGTAGTCGATGGCGTTGGTCAACAGCGAATTTGCATATGTGAAATTGTGCACACCATGGCTTCCCTCGTTGGTCACGAAGAACCAGGCGTAACCGGCTTCACGCTGCGGACGCGTCCAGTTCAATGTATCAAATGGCATCAGTCCGCCGGTACCATTTTGCGGCAGCAGGTCATACAGAACGGTCATTAGACTGTCGATCGTCGTGCGTCTGCCGTGGTAGTCAAAGTTGTCCGGCGTGGCGTGACAAGTGTTGCAGGCACGCACGTCCGGCCTGAAATCATGACCGTGATAGGGACCGTCGGGCTCGCCAAACGGAATCACATAGATATGGCATTTCACGCACATGTCTTCCAGTGAACTCCCGCCGATTTCAACTTCGGGCCTGTGAGCCGACTCTCGTTCGTATGTGAATCCGGGAATTTCATAGCTGCCATAGCCGGAGACCATGTCGGCCTGCGGACTCTCATGCGGGCCGGGACGGCTGCTGCCGTTGTTGATCTGGTTGTTGATGTTATTTTCGTCGCGGCGCGCATGGTGGCACTGGCCGCAAAGCTGGCCCTTACCGTAATTGGTGATTTCAAAGCCATCAGGGAATTCGGGACCGCCGTAAATGATCGGGAATGCGGTCAGGCCGCGCAAATAGGAATCGTTGTCCTTCGCATGCACGTTGTGACACGTGGCACAGGTCACCTGCCACGGCTCCTCCGGCATGGCGCGATTGGTCCAGTCGGGATCGTGCAGCTGGATGAATCCTTCAGAAATATGGCAGTCTTTACACGGGCTGCGGTTAAACTCGGTCGCGAACTCCTCCGCACCTCCGGCCCGCGCAACCGCCGTGCCGTGACCTGACAGCATGTATTCTTCGTTCTGGCTGTGGCAGCGGTTGCAGGCATCGCCTTTCAAGGCCGCTGTAAGTTCAGGACTATGAGAAGCGAAGGATGGTCCCATCGGAGAGTGGCAGGCCTCGCATTGCACATTGCGCAGCTGCTCAATCGGGTTCTGGTCATAGCCGCCATTGTCCAGTCCGGTTTGCGTAATGTTGCCACCGAAGTCCAGGATGTTGTCATGACCTGTCACGTGGCACTGCACGCAGTATGGATTGTTGGTTACGCCATCGTCAACGAGTGTCTGCCAGGCATTGGCGTGATTCGTACCTTCGTAGCTGGACACGATTGCTTCATGGCAGTGATTGCAGCGGTTGGTGTTATCACCGAGATAGCTGGGGAACACCGATGGAACGTAGGTGTTCACCCCGACCACGACCTGGCTGCTGGCTTGTCCGTCATCGTCGGTCACCGTAACGGTAACATTATAGAGGCCAAGTTCGCGCGGCGGCGAGTAGTTGGTCACTGCGGCGTTGGGTGAGGCAAGATGTCCAAATTCTGCTGCCCAAACGTAGGTCATCTGATCGCCGTTCGGATCGTAGGCACTGACAAACAGGACCGTACTGCCGCCCGAACCGACGGAATCAGGGGCGGCAACGACTGCCGTTATAATCGGTGCCGAACTGGGATTGACTCCCGGAGGGCCGGCGGGACCCTGATCGCCTTCGCAGCCCCAGAAGGCAAGACTTAGAATAAGTAAACTGAACAATGCCCAAGGGGCATGGCGAAATGTGGAATTCATGGTGCACCTCTTTGTGCCGGTATCTTGCCACCGGAGATTAGCCGGTGAATTGAGAATTTGAACGCCGAAGTCGAAATCCGACTCTTGGCTGGGTGTTACGAAATGGATCGCCTACTCTCCCGACTGTGAATCAGGATGCAGAATTCAGGCCATAAAGTGATTTTTTTCACAATTAGCCGACATTTACGGAGCAAGTCTGTTATACCGTGTAAAAACCGAATTCAGGACAAACTTAGTCCGATTAAAGCGAGCCTTCACCGCTTACAGCCTGAACCGGATTTGACCCCGTCTTTCAGACGATTTTTCCAAACCGGGTTTGTGGTTGCATAGCATCCGGCAGTCCGCTGCGTGAGGTCAATTGAA
>CAZVXJ010000012.1:0-24070 GCA_964631675.1 uncultured Alphaproteobacteria bacterium | reverse complement strand
CACGACGCGCAGTTTGCCTACTGCAATCTGGTTCACAACTATTTCGAATATATCCCCTTCAGCACCGCACCAATTGCCGGAAAAATTGATGCCACCGGCTGGATCGCGCATCACAGCATCGTCAAGACGACTCCGTGGAAATACAAGGGTGGCCGGGTGGACGATGGCAAATGGGTCTACGACATCATCAAGAAGGCGAACAAGCTCGCCAAAGTCCCCTCAGTTCTGGCCGTGCACAACTGATCCACGCTGATTGGGGCGGGATGGTACAGTGGTTCGTCTGAGGAATCAGGGTCATTAGCGTAAAATTCACTGCCTCAAATGACCTGAAATCGCACGGCAACTAACCTTTTCAGCTGTTTCGCCCCTCTGCTCGACCAAGAGGCATACCGACCTCTACTCCGCAGTCACCTGACCCTCTTCCGAGGGTCTTTTCATTTCTCGCTGGCTACGACCTGTACTCAAAGTGCAATAAAAAACATGAGTTAAACCATGACTTTGACCCACGCAGCAGGCAGAACCTGTAAGCCACAAAATTTTCCGGCTCGCGTCCGTAGCTATTGACCTTTTGAAGTAGTTAGTATACTTTTCATAGCAACCATAACACGGGGCGAAGAAAACCGTCCCTCCTATCGAATTTTGAATGCAACTTGTTGGATTCCTAAACACTTAAGCGGAGGATGATCATGAAGAAGGGTCTTGTGTTTGTATTTATGGGTCTGTTGCTGTGCGCTTCTTGGGCATTTGCGACGGATATCAATGACGTGGTGTCCTTGAATAAGGGAAATCCGCCCCGTCCGATCGAGCGTACGGGAACCTGCGTAGTCACTTCGGTTGACGACACGGCGAACACCGTCTCGGTCTGGGGTGCCACGACTTGGTTTGTTGGTGATGCGCACGCAATCTACATGGATCCTGCACTGGACCATGATGGTGATTGCTCCGCGCCCTTCTATCCGTTTCATGTAACCTCACTCGATTTCTTGTATGCCGAATTGACGGGCGATGTCGCCAACGTGGGCGCCGTCGTTACCTACGAAATTCAGCTCGCTTGCCCGAAAGATTTGTCGTCCGGCAGCGTTTCCGGTGACGAGTGCCACGGGCCCGGCGCCGCCTTTGCTACATACGCCTTGGTTCATACGGTGACCGAAGCTGATGTCGCAGACGGTGGTTCGTTCATCAATATCAATCTCCCAACCGACGTCTGTGTGGATCGTGGCTTCTTCGTGATCGCCCGTTTCATCGGATGGACCGGTACCGGTCAGGCCCCGCAGATTGTATGGCACGCTCAGGCAGCCGCCTCGCTGGCTCCGACCGAGCGTTGCGACAACTGGCTGTGGCTGGGCACCGCACTGGCCGCGGATTGCTGGCTGCTCGCCGGCTATGAAATCGGTTATGGCGGCGGCACGCCTCCTCCCGGATTTACGGCGAACTTCCCCGGCTCTGCCTTCATCTTTGTGAACGGTGATGCCGGCGTTGCTTGCTCGCCAATTGCCAGCGTGTGTGGCGCACTGCCCAACCTGTATCCTGGTGACGATGCTTCCGACCCGATCAATGTGAACACCTCGCCTTGGGTTGCTGACATCGATCTCTGCGCTTACACCAGCGACTACAACTACTACCTTGACGCAGGCGCGGCTCCGGTCACGACCCGTCGTTGGGGAAGCCGTGTAGAGGACGTTGTTCTGGATCTCAACTATTCTCAGAATCCGGCAGAAGCTTGCTTCGCCGTGGTAATCACCCCGCAGTGCCCGCCGCGTCGTTTCTTCGCACTTCGCACGTGGATCAGCGATTCCTTTGGCCCACTCTACTGGGGTGCCCCGCAGTACCCGGGTGCCGGCGCTGCTCAGACCTACAATTTCACCGCCGGTGGTCTTGGCTGCCAATTCCCGGATCGCTACTTGCTGTACATCGACGGACGTGGCGGTTGCTGCTGCCCGCTGCACATCACGGTGAGCGGCGACCAACCGTTGCCGGTTGAACTCGTCGGATTGACTGCCACCGCCGGAAACGGTACGGTTCGCATCGACTGGACGACACGTGCGGAAAGCAACATTCTTGAGTACAGCCTGATGCGCGGCAGCGAAGAAGTCGCACGTATCAGCGGTATGGGTGACAGCCCCACGGGCCATCACTACAGCTACGTCGACAACTCGGTTGTGAACGGCGAAACCTACACCTACAGCCTGTCCGCGTTGACCATGGACGGCGCGACGATCGTGTTCAGAGCTACGGCCAATGCCACCCCAACTTCGAGTCCGGTGGTGACCGAGTACAACCTCGCGCAGAACTACCCGAACCCCTTCAACCCGACCACCTCCATCACCTACTCGGTGAAGGAAGCCGGTGCGGTTACGCTGAAAGTGTTCTCGGTGGATGGCCGCGAAGTTGCCACGCTCGTGAACGAGAATCAGGATGCCAACGTCTACACCGTCAACTTTGACGGCAAGGGCCTGGCCAGCGGCGTGTACATGTACACCCTCGAAGTGAATGGCTTCTCCGCCACGCACAAAATGGTGTTGATGAAATAGTCGGCTTGTTACTGCCCAGCGGAGAGTGGAAACAAGCAATTCAATCGCATGTTCTGTTACAGTTGTCATACGTTGCCCGTTCCTGTGAAACTGGGGCCGTCATGATGGCGTGACAAATCTCCGGAATCTTAACGGGCACGAGACATAAAACACCTCGTGCCCGTTTTTGTTAAACTGAATCTGAACCTCGATACGCTTTACCTGCGGAGAACCCCATGAAGAAAAATGCTTTGGTTTGGGTCGCACTTGCGATCACGGCGGCCTTGGTGGTATATGCGAGTTCGCCTACGAAGGACACGACCGTTCATCCGGCGAATCCGGTTTCGGTCCTGACCGAACCGCTATTGATGAACGATGGTTGGCAGGACCTTCCCAACGGGCAGATTTACGATGAGTACAATCGTCCGTCGCGCAGCCGCCAAACCACAGACCTTTTTGATACGACACTGTGGAGAGATGACTTCGAAGGCTCTCAGGCTGCCTGGGTCTCCGAAGATTTGACGGGTGTGTCAACCCTTTACTGGCATGTGGACAATGTGCCAATCGGCGACGCCAATGCTCCCGCATGGTGGTTCGGTGACGTCACCATGACCGACAATACCGTTGCCCCCGGCGGATACTACGACCAGATGATAGAACATCTAGTCAGCCCCACGCTGAACTTGTCGTCAGCCGCGACCCCGATCAATCTCAAGTTCAAAGCGCGCTGGAAAATTGAGACTCCCGGCGGCGAAGATCCGCCCTACGACATGTGGGATGGCTGGAATGTTTGGACCTCCACTGACGGCGGTACCAGCTGGGTTGTGCGTAATCCGGTCGCTCCGGCTTACACGGGACAAAACTCGTTTGCCTGGGGTTCCATTCACTGCTACGGCCCGGGAATCCCCGCCTATGGTGATGTCGACAACGCCGCGGCCTACTCGCTTATTCATTTCAACTTTGACGACCTCGCCGGGCAGAGCAATGTGAAATTCCGCATCAGCTTTGCTTCGGACGGTGGTTTCAGTGCGGTGGATGATTCGAGCTATTACGGGTTGATTGTGGACTCCATTCGTGTGACCGATGCTTCGAGCACTCTGCTCTCTAACGATGGCGAGGCCTCCGGCTGGACGCCCACCGGCGTGGCTGCCGCGGGCAATACCTGGACATTCCAGACGGCCGAGAGCAACTCTCCGACACATGCATGGCATGCGACCGTGGACACCAGTGTGCTTTGCTCTATCGAATCCCCGCCGATTGCCTTGCCCGATACGGTTCCGTTCGGAAACACCGACACAAGCAAGTACAACGTGCTCTATCTGTCTTACTACGTGTACGGCAACCTGCTCGATTCGGACGGTGACAATAACAGCGGTCTTGATGACCTGTGGGACATCTGGATCAGCACCGACAACGGCGTGACCTACAACCGTCTGGCTTACGACTATGGCTACAACAACGGTGAGTTGCCTCCCGGTGGCGATGCTCTGAATGGATGGGTGCGCCGTCAATGGGGCGTTTTGGGTGGTGCGAGTCAGCAATTGGTACTGACGCAGTACGGCGGACAGACCATTCGAATCTTGATACGCCTGCAGACCGACTGTAACGACGATGGCGGCGTCGGCGAAGGCGTTTACATTGATGACGTCGAAATTCACGGAATTCGTTCCAGCCTTTCTGATGCGGCGACGAATGATCTCCGTATGCCGTTCCCGACGACTGCGGGATTGGCAAGAACTTGGAGTTTTGACTACAAGAACGAAGGCGTTGCCAACATCGGAAATCAGCTTCGCTTCCGCTTGAAGTTCTTCAAACCGGATGGCACCACGCTTCCACCGGCAGCGACCGATTCCAATCTCCTTGCCACAGGCACACTGCAGCCGAACCAGGAGCAGACGGTCAGCCGAGTTTTCACTCCCAACGTGGTCGGTTCTTGGAGACTCCGCGTCGAGTCTACGCTGACGGGTGAGCAGGACTTCACGAACGACACGACCTACTCCCCGAGCAACACGTTTGGCTACCCGGGTCCACACTACTCCGTGCATCCTGACTCCAACCTTGCCTTTAACGTGAGGCCTGCAGGACAGTACGAGCTGGGTTACAATCTGCGTAGCTTTGCACAGACGCTGGTCAATCCGCGCTATATCCGCTTCTCGCCGTTGGCTGACGGAGTGCCGGTAGCGGATGCAGATACGTTCGACATCAATCAGCTTTCGGTCATGTGGAACTACAACGAGGAGTTGGCCCCAAGTAAGACGGCACGCATCGAGTTCTTTGATCAGGGTCCTGATACGCGCACACCTGGTCCTCTATTCGCCAGGATCGATACCGAAATCGACCTGACAGAGACGGCTATTCTCGATACAACTCCTACACCCGATGTCCTCAAGCCATTCTGGTGGAGAATGAGCACCGTGGGAATTCCCCAGATGGCTCGCCGTTCCGGTGACTATTGGGTTGCAGTCAGTTCGCTCGACACCAGCACTGGTGGCGATCCGCTGCCGCAGCTGCTTGCGCGTGTGACGGTACCGCAAGACACAACCGGTGACCACCATTTCACCCTGCGTCTTGACCAAATTGGCACTCCGCTCTTGGCATCGCCGAGCCGCTGGTTGGTTCAGACGCTGATTGCGCCGACAGCTGTGGGCCCGGTTGGTACAGTGGGTAACCTCGTCATCCGTCGTGGAGCTGGTCCCAACTCAAACGTCGTATTAAACTGGGGTGCATCGGCAAATGCCACAGGCTACAAAGTATGGAGAATGCCGCTGGTTACGACCCCACACACCTCCGGTGTGTTGTTGACGCCGCTGCCCATCACGGCAACAACGTTTACCGACACGGGTATCGTAGGCGATGCGGCTGTGAGATACTTCTACGTCGTGACGGCTGTGAACTAAGCTTAAATTTCGGAATCGCCTGATTCCGGTGTAAATGCGTGCGGCCCGTGGTTCTTAGCCACGGGCCGCTTTGTTCTGGCCCGACTTGAATCTTTGGGCAACGAAAGACTGCGATACACATGATGGTCGCGAAGCGTGCGTGACCGCATCCACTTGACTTTTCCGGCAAAAATGAGCATTTTGTATTAAGCAGATAAATGGGAGACCGCACATGTTTGCAGCTCAGTGGCATTTTGACGTTCCATTCGGAAAACAAAAAGAAGCACTTGACACGATGGTTGCCTGGACGAAAGACGGTCTCGCACGCGGCGCGAAAAAACCCGAGAGCATTCGCTATCTTGTCGGTCACATCGGCAAGAGTCCGTCTCATATCGTCTGCGAGTATATGTATCGCGAACTTACCGATTGGGAAAGTTCACACAAGGCCTTTACCGGCGCCGAGTTCAAGCCATATCAGGAAAAGATGGCGAACTTGATCGTGCCCGGATCACAACATTGGACAGTTTGGAGAGTAGCAGAAACCATTTGACATCATTCGATAAACTCGGACTGGATGCGCGGCTGCTGAAAGCCGTGCAGGAACTTGGATACGAGCGGCCAACGCCGATTCAAGAACAGGCGATCCCCATCGTACTCGCTGGCGGCGATCTCACCGGATCGGCGCAAACCGGAACAGGGAAAACCGCCGCTTTCGGATTGCCAATCCTCGAGCGATTGCTCGACGAAGGCAAAAAGAAACACGAACTGCGGGCATTGATTCTCAGCCCCACGCGCGAGCTGGCTGCGCAAATTGAAGGCGCGATGCGCGGCTTTGCGAAGCACACGAAATTGCGCGTGACCGCCGTGTTCGGTGGTGTGGCGATCGGCCCGCAGAAAACTGCGCTCAGGGCCGGTGCAGACATTTTGATTGCGACGCCCGGTCGCCTGCTCGATCTGATCGGCCAAGGCGCGCTCAAGCTCGACGGGGTTGAGATACTGGTGCTCGACGAAGCGGATCGCATGCTTGACATGGGATTCCTGCCCGATATTCGCCGCATCATGAGATTGCTGCCCACCCAGCGGCAGACTATGCTCTTTTCCGCTACGATTCCACCTGAGATTGAACTGCTTGCGCGTTCGCTGCTCAAGAATCCGCAGCATGTGCAGGCCGGCCAGCGTACGTCTGCGGCCGTCGGCATCACCCATGCCATCTATCCGGTACCCGCACACTTGAAAGCAGACCTTCTTCCCGCAGTGCTGAAAGACCTTGGCAGCAAGTCGGTCGTTGTGTTCACCCGCACCAGGAGACGCGCCGACAAACTTGAAAAGCTGTTGAAGAGCTATGGACTGAAAACTGCCGTGATGCACGGGGACCGTACTCAGGCTCAGCGCACCGCCGCACTCGAAGGTTTTCGCCGGGGAACTTATGATGTGTTGGTCGCAACCGATATTGCCGCGCGCGGCCTGGACGTCGAGCATATCACCCATGTGATTAATTTCGATGTCACGGCGACACCGGAAGAATACATCCACCGCATTGGCCGTACCGCTCGCGCCGAGCGCGAAGGCGATGCTTTCACGTTTGTCTCGCCGGAAGAAGAAGCCAACATGCGTGCGATCGAGCGTCACTTGGGACGTGTGCTTCCGCGTGTGGCGCTGCGCGACTTTGATTACATGGTCCCGGCACCTGAAAAACGCAATTCACTGCAGAAGGCCAGCGTTTCCACAGCGGCTCCGACGCCGACTTCGTTTCGTACCCGCCGGCGGACTTTGCCGCGCAAGCGCTGACCGATCGGGTAGATTCCTCACTCAGTCTTTCTTTGGGTTGATCCGTGTTCAAATTTTTTTCAGAGATTCGTTCGCGGATAAATCCGGTCTGGGCGCGCATGGTGTTATTCCTCACCATCATGGGTCCGGGAATTATCACCGCCAACGTCGATAACGACGCAGGCGGTATCACGACGTATTCTCAGGCCGGAGCTCACTTCGGCCTGAGTTGTCTCTGGATTTTCATTCCCACCGCCGTGGCGTTGATCATGGTGCAGGAAATGGTCAACCGGATGGGCGTTGTCAGCGGCAAAGGTCTCTCCGACCTGATCCGCGAACGATTCGGCGTGCGCTGGACCTTCTACCTGATGGTCGCATTGCTGATTACAAATTTCGGCAATGTGCTCGCAGAATTTTCCGGCATCGCGGCGGCGGGCGAGCTGCTGGGGATTCCCAAACTCATCAGTGTGCCGCTGGCGGCATTCCTGGTCTGGGCGCTGGTGATTGCGGGCACCTACGCCATGATCGAAAAGGTCTTTCTGTTCGCCACGCTCTTTTATATCTCATATCTGGTTACCGGCTATCAGGTACAGCCGGACTGGGGAGGCGTCACGAAAGCGCTCGTGATTCCGCAAATCACGTGGGAGCGTGGCTATCTGCTCATGCTCATCGGTCTTGTAGGAACCACGATTGCACCGTGGATGCAGTTCTATCAGCAGGCCACAGTGGTCGAAAAACATATTCCGCTAAGGCACTACAAATACTCGCGCGTCGACACCATCGTTGGCGGTAGCACCGTGATGATTGTGGCCTTGTTCATCGTCGTGGTCTGTTCCGAAACCCTCTACACTCATGCCGTGAGAATCGATACCGCGGGAGACGCCGCGCAAGCCCTCGCACCTTTAGCCGGGCAATTTGCCTCGCTGCTGTTTGCAATAGGGCTCTTGAACGCGAGTCTGTTCGCAGCGTCCATTCTGCCGATCTCGACATCCTACACAATCTGTGAAGCGATGGGCTGGGAATCCGGACTCGATTACAAGTTCAATGAAGCAAAGCAGTTTTATATCCTGTATACGTCCATTATCGTGCTCGGTGCTTTTTTTGTCATGTTACCGGACTTGCCTCTCATTCCTGTGATGTTCTATTCGCAGGTCGTCAACGGGATCATGCTGCCGTTCACGCTGATTCCGATGCTCCTGATCATCAATGACAAGAAACTGATGGGCAGTTATGTCAACAGCAGGGCGTACAATTGGATTTGCTGGGCCTTGGTCTCTATTCTGATCTTAATGTCTGCCGGTTGGCTCGTTATGCAATTCATAGGAGACTGAACGAGGTTTTCCATGAGAAGACATCTTGCTGCCCTGCTGTTCGCAGCTTCCACATCTTGCATTAACGTATGCAGCGCCTATGAGGAAAGCGAGCCCAACAGCCTGCATCAGGCGAATCCGGTGGAATGCGGAGACACCGTGACTTGTGCGATGATCACTCCGCACAATGACACCGACTGTTTTCAGTTCAATGTACTCGGTCCGGATTCCATTTTTATTGAAACATGGAACTGCAGCACCAGCGTCAACACCTTCATCATCCTCTACAACGAAGGCGATTCTATCGTGGCGACAAACGACGATGGCGGTCCCGAGTGGTGCTCGGAGATTCGCTACCGCGCGCTCGGGCCGGGAAGTTATACGGTCTGCGTTTACCGCCAAACGAATGTGCCCGATTCACTCTACTCGCTGACTGTAACGTGCACCAATCCGCCGCCGGAAGACTACGACTTTTGCTCTACGCCAAGACTCATTGATGCGCTGCCTTACTACAACGAAGGCTCAACCTACGGTGCCACGCATCAGGCGGGATCGGCCTCACCCGATGTCTTCTATAAGTTCTACAATCCGGCGACTGCGAGCTACACGATTACCGTTTGCTGTAATCTCTGGGACGCGCGTGTCCAGATATTGGGATTATGTCTTGGGGCATATGGCGATGATGCCAACGAAGGTTGCACGCTGGGTGCCGTGCTGAACACGTTCGCGCTGCCGGTGGGAGAATACTGGATCATGGTTGAAGGTACTGCCGCTAATCAGCAGGGTGATTTCTCCATTGAAGTGGATGCCTTTCTACCGCCGTGTCCCCCTCCCGAACGGCTGGTTCTTGGGCGTGTGGGCGGTCTTCCATTCTTGGATTGGCCGCAAGTGGATGGCGTCTCGCTGTTCATTGTCTGGAATTCCAATTCGCCGGATGGAGTCTATGAACATCTCGGTGTGACTCCGCAAACTTTCTTCACCGACTCCAGCGGATTTACCTCTCCGAGGCGATTCTACCGTGTGACATCATTTTGCCCGTGGTAACACACTGCTTTCAAGTCCCCGGTAGCGCGGCTCGCGAGCCGCGACTACAATCTCAACCCAGATAGGTTCTCAGCGGTTTTGCCCGTGATGTGTGACGCAGCCTGCGCAGCGCTTTCTCCTTGATTTGGCGAACGCGCTCGCGTGTCAGCTTGAACGTCTCGCCGATCTCTTCCAGCGTCAGCGGATGCTCGCGGCCGAGACCGAAATACAGTCTCACTACTTCGGCTTCGCGATCACTCAGGGTTGACAGCGCGCGCTCGATTTCCTGCCGCAGCGATTCCTGCATCAGTTTGGCGTCCGGCGGTGGCTGGTTCTCGTTGTGCACGATGTCCAGCAGGCGGTTGTCTTCGCCTTGCGCGAACGGCGCGTCCATCGAAAGATGCCGGCCCGACATGCGCAGCGTATCCGTCACTTCTCCGGCCGATATCTCGAGCTGCTCTGCAATCTCATCGGGTGTGGGTTCGCGTTCGAATTCCTGTTCCAGATGTGAATACATCTTACCGATCTTATTCAGCGCGCCCACGCGGTTCAGCGGCAGCCGCACCACGCGCGATTGCTCGGCCAGCGCCTGCAAAATACTCTGACGGATCCACCACACGGCGTAGGAAATAAATTTGAAACCGCGCGCTTCGTCAAATCGCTTCGCGGCTTTGATCAATCCGAGATTTCCTTCGTTGATCAGATCGCCCAGCGAAAGACCCTGATTCTGATACTGCTTGGCCACGCTGACCACGAACCGCAAGTTGGCTTTGGTGAGCTGTTCCAGCGCGAGCTGATCGCCCCGGCGGATGCGGCGCGCCAGCTTGATTTCGTCATCGGGAACGAGCAGCGCAACTTCGCCGATTTCCTGAAGGTACTTTTCGAGGCTCTGATTGGCTCGTATGTTGGCTTTTTTCGTAATCTTAGTCACGTCTCGTCCCGCTTGCTTGAGTTGGCAAATATCCAGCCGTTACTCCCTCATACGCTCCTGTCAAGAAAGAGTTCCTGGCCAAAACGGCTTGGTATTAAAGGTTGAAAACAGTGATTAGCATTGAAATATAGCGATAAACCACAAATCCCGCGAAGCGAGAACCAGGCGTTTTGTCATCCTGAAACGTCGCGTCGGCGATGCTGAAGGATCACTCAACTCGCATTGATTCTGCTGGGGCCGGATCTCCGCCCTATTCGCCGTTGTGGGTCTCCAGACCCGCAATGGCGCTTCAAGCGCGATGAACGAGGAGAGATTACAAGAATAGGCAGCCATGCGGCTGCCTATCTTGTTTGGATTGATTCCGGGCGGGTTACGCGCGAACACTGCGTGTTGTTTTGTTAAATCATCTGCGCTAACCCGCCTCGGCGAAACAAAACCCGACGCAGTCGGCTATTTATCTCTGTGACACCTCACGCACAAATCACGACTGCCGTCGGCGGGAAGCAACGGCTCGGCCTTCCACGCATGCAGATCGTGACAGCTCATGCAGGTGACATTGGCTTTCGTATTCGGATCAATGATGCCGTCGCCCATCGGATGCGCCACGTGATGCTCGCGTGAGTGGCACGTCGCACAAAGCTGCATGTCAGGCTGCACGAGATAGCCGGGATTCGGACTGCCGTGAGACGCATGACATTGATTGCAGTTAAACTTCGCGTGCGGGTCCTGCCCCTCAGGCTTCGTTCCCTTTGCCGGATCGTGACACTTCGTGCAGAGCTGACGCTGACCTGCGAGCAGCAATTTCTGCTCATACGCCGCGTGAGGATTGTGACAAAGCTCACACGAATTTTTATCGGTTGAACCGTGAGCGGAGTACTTTTTGAGTTCGGCAACCTGGTCGGTATGACAATCATTGCAGACCTGCGTCACGCTGCCCTTGAGCGGATAGCCCTGAGCGGCTTTCGCCGTCGAATGACAGGCCGCGCAGTCGTTCTCTGCAAAAGGCGCATGCTGCTCGGGCATCAAAAACGCTTTCGAGTCGCTCGCATGTGGATCGTGGCAAGCCGTGCAGCGTGTTCCCACCGGATCGAACCCGCGATGCTTGGTCGTAAACTGCTCGGTCACGCTGTGGCACGACATGCAGAGCGTGGACATGTCCTTGGTCAGCAGGTTGTCGTTTTTTCCGGCATGCGGATCATGGCATGCCGCGCAGTCGCCCTTCTTCGCGGGCGCATGAACAAAAGGCCTTGCCATCCAATCGCGGACTTCCGTGTGACAGCGAGCACACAGTTCCGTCGCGGATGCTTTCAGCAAATGACCGAAATCCGAAGCATGTGCGTCATGACATTTAGCGCAGTCGCCGCTCTTCACCGGATCATGGACGACCGGCTGTTTCGCCCAATCGTTTGCCTGCGCGTGGCATTTTGCGCATAAAGCGGATTCGCTGTCGTTCAGCAAATTCGCGTGATTGGAAGCATGCGGCGCGTGACACTCGCTGCATTGACCTTTGACCAGTGGAACGTGCACATGCTTTTTGGCCAGCACATCGGTGAACTCACTGTGGCATTCCAGACACACTTTGCGCTGGTCCACGGGCGGCAATTCAGAGTTGCCGGGCATGGAAAATCCAAGCACAAGCAACGCAGCGAGTATGAGATATCGCATGTGGCGGTTCATCACTTGCCCCCCTGAATGACGGGAGCCACGTGACAAGACGCGCAGTCTCCGGCTTCAAATGGTGCATGCTTGAGTTTGAGCATCAGTCCCTTGCTATCCGATCCATGAGGATCATGGCAGACGGCGCAGTTCATCGCAGCGGGCGGCTGATCCAGATGCAATTTGCGGAACTCGGGTGTATCGGCATTGTGGCACGCCAGACACGTGGCAGCCGCACTCTGTTTCAATAGTCCTTTGTGCGAACTGGAATGCGCCGTGTGGCATTCAAGGCATTGTCCATCTTTTGCCGGCGGATGCGGCGTTGCCAGCGCAGTCGCCTTGCCGATTTCCTGGTGGCAAGACAGACAAAGCTGTGCCGGGTCGGCGAGCAGAAAGTGTTCATTCTTGCTCTGGTGCGGATCGTGGCAGGCAGAGCAGTTCCCATCGGCCACCGGCGCGTGCACCACAGCATCGCGTTTCACCGCATCATCAATGTCGCTGTGGCACTCCGCGCAAACCGCCGCCATCGATTTTCTCAGCAGGTGCTTCTGATCCGATGCATGTGCATTGTGGCAAGTCGAGCACTCGTGATCAGCAAACGGTGCGTGAGTCTTCATACCCTCCACTACATTCATCATTGTGGTGTGACAGGATGCGCAGAGCTGATTCTCGGCCTGCCTCAGCAGCGTGCTCTCCTTGCCGCCGTGCGGGTCATGACAAGAGGAGCACTGGCCCTTCAGCACCGGTGTGTGAACGGAAGTACGCAGGAAATCTTTCGTTATCGATTCATGACACTCCAAACACAGCTGGTCTTGCGGTTTTGTCAGCAAACCCTGCACGTTGCTTCCGTGCGGCTCGTGGCACGTCCAGCAGGCCTCGCCCTGCGCCGGCGGATGACTGCCGGGCAAGTCGAGCGCAAGCTTGATGGACTCATGGCAGCTCAGACATTTTTCATTGCCGGCAGCTGAAAGCAGCTTTTTCGTCTGATCGCCATGTCCGTCATGACAAGTTATGCAGCCTTGTTTTGCTGCATCATGTGCAAAGGCGAGCGCGGTCTCCTGCTTCACCGGTTCGTGGCAGCTGCCGCAGACTTCCGTGTCCTTGGCCTTCAGCAGTGCGGGCTGGCGCGATGTGTGTGCAGTATGACACTCCGAACACTCGCCGCTCTTCACGATTTCGTGCGTCTTGTCACCGTGCTTTTCAACTGGATCGTGACACGTGACACAAAGTTCGCGCTTGCTCTGCGTGAGTGCGAAAGGCTTTGCTTCCGTTGGCGAGGCGTGGCATTCGGCGCACGACGGCCCTTCGATCGCACTGTGCACCGACGGCGGCAGCAAAGTTGCCCGCTCCGACGAATGCGGAACGTGACACGTCATGCATTGGGCAGTGGCAATCGGGTAACCCGCGTGCTTGGCCGCCAGATCTTTTTCATTGACGTTGTGACACCCCAGACATAACGCGGTCGGTTCGTCTTTCAAAAGCGATGCGTGATTACTGCCGTGATTTTCGTGGCAGGAGCTGCAGCCGTCTCTTAGGGGCTTATGTTGATGAATCGAGCCGTCGTCATCCTTGCGGTGACTGGCGAAGAACTCATTGGCATCATGACACTGCAGGCAAAGGTCCGGTGTTGCCTTCTTTAGCAGACCTTTTGCTTGCCCTCTATGCGGGTCGTGGCATTCGGTGCAGTTGCCGTGTTTAGCTGGATCGTGAATTCCACTCTTGGTCAGACCCAGCTCCTCGGGCTTGTGGCACCGTGCACAAAGAGCGGCTCCTGTGTCGACGAGTCTCAGCGCACCCACTTTGCCATGCGGCTTGTGGCACTCGAGACATTCGCCTTTCGCGGCGGGCTTGTGCGCGAACTTGCCTTTGTAATCCGCTGCTTTGTGGCATTCCAGGCAGTCTGTATTCTTGGCAAACCTTGAGCCACGTTTCACCTGCGCGTCCGCCATCGTGCCGAAGCCGAATGCGGCCAGCACGATGGCGATGCTGATAACGAATGCTATGCGGTAATGAGATTGACGATTATTCATACTTTCCTCCCGGCAAGAAACTCGCGGGCAGGAGAATCAAGTTATTCCTGATCGACGGGGCCGCTGACATTCAGAGCGTCTACTGTTTCCTGAAACACCCGTATGTCGGAGGCGCTGCGAAGCTCCTGAATCGCGCGGTCAATCGCTGCAAACTGCTCTTGAGATTCCAGCACAGAGATAATCGATGCTCGCGCGTCCTCGTACGGCATCGGTTTTCCCGGCTCACGGTCGAGCAGTTTGAACACGATGTTTCCCATGTCAGTGGCGACCGGCGGCAGCACACTGCCAATACTTGCCGATCGAAACTCAGCCTGAAGGTCCGGCGAAAACTGCTCAAGTTCCATCCAATCCTGTGTTCCCCCGCGAGCGGCCGCCGCATCGGTCGAATGCTGTTTGGCAACCCAGGAGAATTCCGCACCGCTCGAGACGCTGGCATAATCCGCCTCGGCCTCGGAGAGTGAATCGCGGGTAATCGTCGCGACTTTCACCCGGCCCGATTTCTGGAAACGTGACCGGTTGGCCTCGTAATAGGCTTTGATTTCGTCCTCTTCCACTTTCACCGTGGGGGCAATCACTTCTTCAAGGTAGGCCGTCAGCAGCAGTGAATCCTCATAGAGTTCGACCGGTTTGTCAAAGCGTGGCTGCGCAAGAAAATTGGACTGTGAAGCGACTTCTTTCATCAGCATGATGTCCACCTGTTCGCCCAAAACTTCATACAGCACGGCATCGGCGATGCGATCGGTTCTGCCCGCAATGCGGTGGACATATTTGTTGCGCAGATCGGAGGCAGTAAGGATGCGATTGTCACCCACAATCACTACGGGCTTGTTTGAGGCCTGTTCACCCGCCTTCATTTGAATGATGACGGAGTCCACCGCCGCGGAGTCAATCATTAATGCGATATGTGTGCGCAGCGAATCCACAAAGTGCTTGCGGATTTTTTCCTTTCGCTCTCCTGTCAGTACGTTCTTCAATTCGGCGAGTGCGGTATCATACAAAGCCGGATCAGCCTCTATTTTCTCCTCCAGCCGCACAATCGTCCAGACTCTCCAGAGCAGGATCGGACCAATCAGGTCACCGACTGAGGATTCAGCGAGGATGTTCTGAAGATCCACGGGCATCTGAACGGGCATGTAGACCCCCGCATAGCCGCCCGATTCCCGGTACTTGTCTACGGAATGCCGCATCGCGAGATCCGCCATCTCAGTACCCGCACGAACACTGTCTCGCAAGGCCGCGCAAAGCATGGAGTCATTCACACAAATCAGTCGCAGGCGATAGCCTTGAAAGAACCGCTGAAAACCATCGGCAAGTTCACCCTTTGAAAGCGGTATGTCATCAGGCATCACCTCGCTCAACAGCGCGCGATAGGCGATCGTTTCACGATGACTGCGAACGCGAGCGGCCACTGCATCGTCCTGATCCAGTCCGATGCTGCGGGCCTCTTGAACAATCAGGCGATTGTTGATTAGCGTTTGCAGCAGCCGTTCCACGCTGAAATCGCCTCGATGTTGAGCTCCGGTCTGGCCGGAGTGAATCCGCTCGAGCTGGGCTTCCATATCTCGAACAGTAATCGAGTCGCCGTTCACCAGCGCAAGCAGATCATCGGCTCGTGCTGCCGCCGAGAAAGACAAGATCAGGCAGATGGTAATGATATTACGAATCGTGCTCACGGAAGCGGTCCTTGGTTAATTGTTGAGTGCGCCGCACGCGTAAGCGGTATTGCATGCACCAGGTCGCGCGCTGCATCGTTGGCCAGTCCTCCAACGCCGAGGGTCACATGAGTGCCGAACAGCAGAGCAGTGTCATCACCGCGCCGCGAGCGGGTTCGCGCCCAAAGGATGCTGCCGGTTGCCGCGTCGCTCAATTGGCATTCCAGTTCAAGTTCCGGAATATCGCCGAACATCGTGCCGTCACTTGCCGTGACTTTGCTGACCGTGCCTGTCATCAGAATGTTCGCTCCGTACTCATTAAGCAGATACTCGCGAAGCTCCGCATTCGACTGTCCGCGAGTCAGATCCTTACTGCTCAACATCCCTTCCCGTACGAGACCGGGAGCAACAACTCGAAAGCCACGCCGGAACAGAGCGGCACGAAGTTGATCCGTAAGCAGCTCTCCGGCGAATGAGGTAGACGTTTCGTTGGCAACCGGAATGACTGCGATTTTGTCGCAAGGAAAACTACCGCTCTTTGATTGAATGCCCGTGACCGGCTTGCGGGATTCCGGTTCAGACACTGAGAAATCCTTCATCAAGTCGCGAACGGTCTTTCGCACCATTGTCGGGACGTCGGTTTCTGCGCCGGACGATAACAACGCCGGTGCTCCGCCGCTTTGAAAGACCGAGAAACCCATCCAAACCACCTCCAATGAAGCAGAATTCAGCAGGTAGGAACCGACAGAGAGCTCCGAAATCTGGGGTGACACGACCAACCGGTGTATGGAACCGGCGAGCAAATATTGAGCGCCAAGCTCTGTCGTCAGCGTGCGTAACTCACTCGAAGTCGGCTCGGCCGTTAAGCGTATGCGATTCCGGCGTAACACCTCATTCATCCGGTCGGGATCGATATATTCAAAGGATCGCTCTGCAAGCTCAATCTGCAAGCGCATCATTACCTCGTCACGCAAACCCGAACTGTCGGTGTAGTTGGCAAACGGCAGCACCAGAATACGCGGGAGTAAATCCACCGCTGGCCGAGGATTCTCCTCTGCATTCATTGCCCCGCAAATCAAAAGCGAAGCCACTAGGATGCCGCACATGAAGTTCATCTGACGAGCGAGTGAACAAGTTTTTTGACGGCCTTTCGAATGGCTTCACCGCGTGTATAGTCACCCGTACCGGAGAGTTTTGCCAGTGCACCCGGTGTTCCGGTGCTCACACTGGATGTCCAGACGGTCGTTCCGGACTGACAATCCACCATGCGGGCGTCCACGCTGATGAGATGGCTCGATCCGGATCCGCCGCGGTACTGGGACGATTCACCTACTGATCCGAAGATCACTGCATGCACCTTTAACTCGTCTCCGAGTTTTTTCAATTGAGAAAGATCGAGTTCAGCAGTACGGATTTGCCCGATGGTCGACAGAACACGCGCGACTTCGCCGGGTTCAACGATATCGAATGCGCCTGTCGCAAGCAGTTCCGTCATGAACACCCGGGTCATGTACCCGCCCGTACCTTGTTCAGTGGACAAGTTCTCGAACGGGATGATGGCGATCCGCTCCACGGTCGAAAAATCATACTCGGGATGAACAAACGTCGTCGGTCTGTTTGCGGCACAGCCTGCAATAAGCAGCGCGCAGTTAAGTTGGAATAGTAAAGCGAGGGTCTTCATGCCGGTACCCTCCGGTAATATGTTAAGTTGTTAGAATCTCGAATTCAGGCCGACCCGAGCGGTCGTCAAGTCTTGTTGTTTGCTCTGATCGGTCAGGGACCAGGCAAACGAAACATCCGTCTTCACGGTCCATCTAAAATAAGTTTGCAGGGAATACTGGGTTGAATTCTCTGAAAGATTTCCTGAAAGCCGGTCGATGCCGGCGCTCAGGGTGACCTTTCGCGTGACGTTCCAGCCCAACAACGCATTTCGTGTGCGATCAAATCTTCCGGGTTCGCGAAGCTCCGTTGCATAGGCCGTCAGATTCAGCTCATCTGTAAGGCGATAACCGGCCCGCAGCGAAATAGTCTCTCGAAAGTCCGGCAAATTGCGATGATCGGCCGACAGCCATTCACGACGGTATTCAGCGATCAGGTCGCTTCGTGACGTCGGCTCCGTGTCGACCAGCTCCGAGATGAACCGCGTGTAATAGACATCCGCGGCATCAAAGCGGTGATCTTCGGTATATCCGGCTTGGGAGGTGGTTCTCAGTCGCGGCAGCACAATGGCCTGCACTTCAGCACGCGCCGCATCTGTTCTGCGTGTGCGAACATTGTCTAACGACTCTTCGCCCCGATTCATGACCACGTTCGATGAAAGAGCGGCATTCCAGCCCGATCGAATCATGAAACTGCCCGACTCGGTGACTATGGGTTCACGCGCCGACTCCGGGTAGCGTGCCTGCGATCTGTTGTACCGGGAAGTGGTTTCAAGTTGCCGTAGCGCCGACAACCGAAGATTGGCGTGCACACCGTCTTCTTCGCGGGCAAGATTAGTCTGGGATGCTCGCAGCCGCGTCACATTGCCGCCCAAGTCGAAACCCAGCCAACTGGCCGGACGAACCGTCAATTGACTTGTTCCTCTGCGGTCGGTAGTCGACTGCGGAGTGGAAGAGTTGTCGCGTGCAAGCAATGCCCGAATCTCCGTAACGCGAACAGGCGAAATCGAGGGTGACGGAGTAACCGTGACCTTGATATATCGTGTTACCTGCGGCGAAAAAGAAAACTCGTAACGGCTGAACGTTGTCATAAACTGGCCCGCAATTTCTCCGCTGATGCGCGACCAGGTTTGATTGTCCGGACTGGACCAAACTGACCACACAAGTGGCGCAGCCAATGTGTCGGTATACAAGTGAATGTGGTCAACGGTCGCACTGGAGCCGAAATCAAGGCCAAAGTTGTGGTACACAGCAGACGAGAGATCGAATTCCTGCGAGGCCGGCAAGAGTAGATTTCCGTCGGTTAGACCTGAAACTTCACCCAATTCCCCGAAATCAGGGGTCGGATCTGCGGCATAAAGTCCCGCCACGGCCGGCAGCAATACAAGTGATTGTGTGCCGGATTGATCGCGGTCACGCTCGTTGCGATCAATCACGTACAAACTGGTCTCAAGCTGGATCAGCTTGGAAAATGCCGACAAGGTCTGGTTCAGCCGACCCGTGTGACTTCGGGAAAGCTGGTCTAACTTGGTGCGATCATTCCGAATAACGCGATCGGAGTATTCGTACACCGCAGAAAGTGGCCGCACCGTAAAACTCGTGCCGGCACCTATCCGGGAACTTCGCGTGTCAAATCCAATCAAGTCGAGGTCGTTGACATCCTCGGCCCAGTCGGCGTTCGCGAAAACTCGTGTGGTCGTAAATGGAGTCGATTGAAAATAGCCGGACACGGACTGCCCCGTCAGCTCGTTCACATTCAGGCGGTCGCGATTAGCCCGGTGCAGATATTCGCCGCGAACCGTGTATTTTGGAAAAGTCCAACGGAGGCCTGCTGTCGGCTGTAACTCGGTCTGCCATGATTGCTGTGAGTTATCGCTCTGACTTTGCAGGTGCCGGAATCGGCACGCAAGTTGATAGCTGAAGTGAGCAGTCGGCGAGGCCGTGGTAAAGATCATGTATTGCTGGTCGACAGCCGTGGAACTCATCGTGTCAGTTCGTGCACCGGTGGCGCTGGCCGAAAGCGTGCCGCCCCATTCCGCATGCAGCTTGGTTGCAGCACTGAAGCAGAGCACCATTCCGCACAGGGCGGATGCCATGGTCCGGGGCCGGACTGAAATATAACGTGAATTCCAATTCATGTCAAGAATAGCGTAGAATCATCAATTGTAGCCGTCTAATTCATATTATTTGTCGCATACGAAGGCAAAATAGAAGGACCGTTGCCACCCGGCAGGCTGGGTGATTGCGGTCCTTCATGAGTTCTGCAAGAGATGACGCTCATAGGAGCGGCAGCAGAGCATGTGCTGGAGGTACTTTCAAAGAACGAGCCACGTTAGTTACAACATTGGGCGGTGTGCATCTGCAGGGTTTGATCCATGTCCTGATCGCCGGAGAGCACAAAGCCCATTAGAACGGAAATGCCGCGGCTCCTCATCAGCGAACCCGAAGAACGGCCAAACACGAGGAAAAATCGAGAAGAGCCGCGGCTATGTGAAATCTCCCAGGTGGGAGAAGAGATGCATTTTCTAGTTGGCGACCCGGCAGGGGCATCACCCTGCCGGGGCCAAGTCGTCTTCAGTCAGGATAGCTTAGAATTCGTTCTCGTCGTGCTCATCCTTGTTGTGGCACTTGTTGCACAGCGAGCGTTGATTGGGGCTGCCGTAGGGATTCACAATAGCGTATGAACCCGACTCAACACCTTCTTCTGACCACGTCGTGATGTTGAAGTCCCAACGGCCAATATTCGGACCGGTCGATGCGTGCGCACGGTGGCAGGTGACGCAGCTCACTTGAGAGGAAGCCGTGGGGCCTGCCGTCGAGGTCGTCGTATTCGCCGGATCTTCGAACGGCACCAGAGCCAAGTACGCCGAGGCGGCATTGCCGCCAGTTTGATCCATCGTGCCGTTGTAAAGGTTGTAGGTCTGAGCAATGCTGGCACCCATGGCCACGCCGGCCGGGTGAACCAGGGCTGCGCCGTTGTCATGGTAGTTACCATGGCAGTTGGCACACCACGCGCTCATGCCGCTCTGGTAGCCGGTGTGCGCTGTGTTGCTCTCGTTCGTGTTATAGCTCAGGGTCATCGCAACCGGAGCAGCATTCGTAAACGTTGCATTGCCGGCTTCGACATGGCCAGCGCCATAAAGCAGGCGGAAATGCTCGTTACCGTGCGGATCGTGGCAGCTCGTGCAGCCAAGAGCGCCTGCAGGATACGTTCCACCGGGAGCTTGTGTCAGAACCGGATCCGCACCGACTCCACGGCTGGGGGCGACGACATTGTGGCCGCCGTAGCTTCCAGCGATCGGGCTCAAGTGCCCGTTGTGACCGTCATTCAGGTTGTCTTCCGTCAGGAACGTAAAATCACCGCCGGGACGGAGCGACGGAGTCAAAAGATTTCCCGTCCAAACCGCACCACGACTCGTTGCGTGGCAAGACAAGCAAACGTCAGTCCCTGTAGCATCTCTGAGCAAATACGGATTGCCATTCGGAGCATCCGCATCAATGCGGACGCCATTTTCGCTGTTATGCATGGTATGGCAGGCATTGCAGTGAGCCACGCCGCCATCATGCAGAGCCAGAGCGCTCGTCATGGGCAAACTGATCAGCGCCATCGCGCATAGGGTAGTTAACAAAGTCCGTCTCATTCGAGACCTCCTTAAGGGATAGGTTGTATTCCCGACCACGGGAAAAAGGTTGTAATATGGAAAGAGCAAAAACTTGAATTCACAGAAAACGACCCGAAGCCCGCCGGAGCTATAAGCCTGCGGAGTCCGGATTCAGCTTGCCAAAGACGTCGACGAGCTGTATCCGGTTCTGAAAGGTCTGACCCACCAGGCACTTGCCTTCACCAAACGGTACCATGACGGTTGGGTGGTAGAACCAGCCTTCCGATTTTCCGGAACCGCCAAACTCATCCAGATACTTTCCGGTATGGTCGTAATGGAGAACCGTGTGCCGGTGCTTGTCCAGTACCAGCATGCCGGTACGGCCATCGCTGACACTGGCAATTGGAAAACTCAGCTCGCGCGGTCCACCGCCGGCCATGCCAAACAGATCAACGAAATTCCCTGCTAAGGAATAGCGCGCGACCTGCCCGTTCATCGAAAGCGGAACCACCAGCAAGTCATTGATGACGGAGACGTTCCCCAGCACTGCGCCTTCGCGGGTCGCGTCGTCCAGTTCCTGGAGGAGAGGAAAATCGCGGGTGAAATCGCCGTTGACACCGTAAACAAAAATATGCGCAGGCCGCGCGCATAAAAACATGAGCTGATCTTCCTTATAGAGCGTGAAGCTCGCCGTCTCGATCAGCGAATCGGTTCCGGGACAATACATGTCCAGGTAGTTCAGAAAATCACCATTGAAGTCAAATACCGCCAGCGTATGCTCGGTGGAATATCCGTGAACGAATATTCGTCCGTTGGAATCCGCCGCAATCTGCTGCGGTCCAATCACCCACTGTGCAGTGCTGAACTCAAACTCGTACTGGCCCTCCGCGTTGAAAATAACAATGCGGTTGCCCGGAGCATCCGCAACAAAAACATCGCCGCGGGAGTCGACACACATTGCCGTAGGCTGCGGCGTTTGCTGGTCACCCGCCGGATAGCGAAGCGTTACTTCAATCGGAGCCGCACTCACCCAGGCTGCCGTCATGACGACGGTAAGCGTTCCGCAAACTACTCCGCAGTGACTCCGGTTCCGGGAGACTGTGACGGGCTTGCTTTGAATGGTGGACTGAGTGTTCATGAGAACGAATTCGATGTGTTAATCGTACCGTATCTGTCCGATTATCGGCAGACTGTCTCGCGATCAAACACGGGAATAATATACTGCAATTGTCAAGCAATTGCAATTCGCCGCGCGCAATGTTGAATAGGAGTGAACCAGTCTGCTTATAGAGCGTAATGCTGTAAAATCAATTGGGAAAGATTTCACAAAGTGCCAATTGCGGGTCAATCTACTTGATACCCCGCAAAAAAGAGAGGCGAAATCACCTGTTGCCTCTCTTTCTTCCTTAAAACGGTTATCCGGTGCGAACGCACGTATCCACTTGTTTCCTAATTCGACCATATTTGTCCTATTCAGAAATGAGCCATTTCTCCTATGAAAAGCAGGCATATCCGTGCGCATGAATCTGCCCGATTCACGGTCCCCGTCTTTTCCGGCTACTTGTCCGCTCATCAATGATGACACACGGCATTGGGAGTTAAATATGCGCCTCTTGGTCTGATTCTCCGAGGCGTCTATTTGTCTGTTTGTTAGTATTTTCACAAATTCCTGCTTGCTTGCTATTGTGCATGATTCTGTTGCATTCCAGTCTCCCATTACCTATATTGTAGTCCACAATCGTATGGAGTTCGGGCTCCACAATCCGAGAACATCAAGATGACCGACCAGGCAGGCAAATTCGCCGTTCCCGTCCCGGAATCGGACGCAGACCAGAACTTCAATAGATGGCCAAGGTTAACCCTTGGCCATTTTTATTTTGGGAGTGAATTAGTCCTATTTAAGAAAGCTGCCATATGAATATCGTTGAATCAATCTCGCAGAATGGCATGTTCAGACTTGTCGTCAATGAACAGTGGTGCAAGGGCTGCCGTATCTGCGTCGATCTGTGCCCCACGAAAACCCTGGACATGGTCGAGTCCATTGACCGATGGGAGGGTGTCATTGTAAAGGTCGTGAACATGGACTCTTGCAACGGATGCGGAATCTGTGAAGTCGAATGCCCTGATTTCGCAATCTCGATCTTTTCAGAAAAAAAGAAGGCGGCGGCATCATGAATACTCAATTGAAGAAGGAACGCGCATTTTGGGGCGGAAACGAGATCGTGGCGGAAGCTGCACTCACCGCAGGATGCACTTTCTATGCTGGCTATCCCATTACGCCGTCATCAGAAATAGCTGCGCATTTATCGCTGCGGCTCCCGCAAATCGGCGGCACCTTTATTCAGATGGAAGATGAAATCGCCGCGATGGGTGCAATCATCGGCGCATCGCTGGCCGGTGCGAAATCCATGACCGCGACGTCGGGTCCGGGATTTTCTCTCAAACAGGAGAACATCGGTTATGCGATCATGACCGAAACACCTTGCGTAATTGTGGATGTGCAGCGCGGCGGCCCGTCCACGGGACTTCCGACGGCCCCCGCGCAGGCGGACATCATGCAGGCGCGCTGGGGAACGCACGGTGACCATTCCATCATTGCCTTGACACCGTTGTATCCCGACGAAGTTTACCGTGAAACCGTGCGCGCATTTCACTTGAGTGAAGTCTACCGCACGCCAGTGATTTTGCTCTTGGATGAGATTATTGCTCATACTGTGGAGACGCTGGAAGTACCGACCCGCGACGAATGCGGCCCGATCAAGACGCGCACACAATACCTGCAGGAGGATCTGGGGATGACCGTCAGGCCGTTTGCCGATTTCTTTCAGGGCAGGGCCTTTCACGTGACTGGACTCGCACACTTGGAATCCGGCATGCCCACAACCCAGCCCGTTGTGGTGCAGCATGAGATTGAGCATCTAGTAAACAAAATTGAACGGCACCAGCCTGATCGGTGGCGGCGTGGCGGCGGGCGCCAATCCGGGCGCCGCATGGCACGTCATCGGGTCGGGCGATTTCAAAGGCGACGGCAAGTCCGACGTCCTATGGCAGAACG
>CAZVXJ010000011.1:0-24122 GCA_964631675.1 uncultured Alphaproteobacteria bacterium | reverse complement strand
TATTGTCTCCCAGTCCAAACGCGGCATAAAAATCCTGTGCGGTGGGGCCGATGTGCTGAATGTTCTCGTCCTGCGATTTATAGCTCCAGCGGTGAAGCGGGAGATCGGACACCTTTTCCAGAATCTCAGCGGTGTTCACATGGCCATGAACTTTCTTCTGATTACGGTCGCACAGACTGCTCCATGCTCCGCCGCCGGAAGGCAGACTTACCCCCGTGATTGTATCCGTTGCACCTGTGTAGAATCGTGCGCCGCCGGAGCAGCGCGCTGTGAAACTGTTTGCCGCGAATGAAACGGTGGAATCGAACGGCGTAAAATGACTCCAGACGAACGATCCGATATGACGCGCGCGCGCGTTCCGGCCCGCGGCAAACGAGTGATCCGCCCGGGCTGCGCAACCGCTTCCCCCCGGAACGGTACCGTAAAGACCGGATACCGTGTTTCCGAAGCCCCCGCCCACAGATGCCCACGTTGCAGTTGCGGAGTTGTTCTGGCCGCCAGCCACGGTCGTGTACTTCCCGCTCGCAGTGTTGTTGCTTCCTCCGCCAATTGTGCTGGCTGAATCCGTCGCATCGTTGGAGTAACCTCCGCCGACAGCCGCCCGATGGCCGCCAGCACTGTTTTCCTGGCCCCCGGAGATGGTCGCATAAGTTCTCAATGCTGTGTTGTTGAAGCCTCCGCCTACAAAAGAATACTGTTCCAATGCTTGATTATTCGTGCCGCCGCCAATAGTGGATGCAGGTCCTTGCGCTTCGTTATCTCTTCCGCCTGTGACAACCGCACTGTCTTGAGCTATATTTTCGCGACCGCCGCCCACGAAAGAGTAATAGCCTTCCGACACATTTCCCCAGCCGCCCCCGATTATGGAGCAGTAGTCAGTTGCTTCATTTGAGAATCCACCACCAACGGTCGCGTAGGTATCGGTCACGTCATTACTGGATCCTCCTGCGATGGTTGTGTAACCGTGCGTCGCCAAGTTACCGTAACCGCCGCCAATGGTGGCAGCCGATCCGCCGATTTCATGTTGGGCACCCCCACCGATAACCGAGCTGGGCCCGTAACTGTAGTTATCGTGACCGCCGCAGATAGTTGCATAATCTTCTGTGGCGTAGTTATTCGCCCCGCCTCCGACAGTAGCATAGTCAGCGGAAGCCGAGACAACGTATCCTCCGGCAGCTGTCGAATAACGACCGCTAGCATTGCTGTTGTATCCACCACTGACCGTCGAAGCATATCCGCTCGCGTTATTACTGTATCCGCCGCCAATCGTTGAATATGTACCGGATCCCGCAGTCAGGATCAGGCCGGTCGTGTCACCGCCCGCCACGTTGCCTTCTCCGCCACCCACAACGCAAAACGAATCGAGAGCTGCGTTATTCTTACCACCCAGCACAGTTGAAAAAGGCCCGAGCGCAGTATCTTGCACACCAACTACAAAAGAGGAATCTCCAACGACGTTTCCCCAGCCGATATTGCCACGGCCTATGATGCCGACGTCGCCCATGACCGTTCCACCTGCCGCTTGATCAATCGCACCCACGCGATAAGAATAAGGCAGCGAACCTAAGCGAGTGCGCGGAGTCATCTCGCTGTTGCTGCCGATGGACACTCCCAGCCAGATTTGCGGCCGATTCAATAACGAATCACCCAGCAGAGCCACTTGCCCCAAACGCACGTTGAATAATCCGCCCGTTGTCGTTACGGCGGGTCTCATCTCCGTCCACAGCAGAAAACCCGCCGTGGAATCCGTGTAAAGTTTGAACGTCATTGCCACCGTCGTATCAAGGGGTGTACCATTCGTGCGCGCGAGTTGGCCCTGATAGTTAATCTGCTGCGGAATGGCAAAAGCGTTGATTGCAAATGTCAACGTGAAAATGATTAGTGCACGAATCATGACCAGTTACTCCTTTGTCGTAACTAACGACTGTTGATTCTCCGACATCAAGCTTTGCACCATCTCGGTCAGCGCTGCGACCTTTTTCTGCAGCTCGTCGTTCATTTTCTTTCGTTCATCGTTCTCTTTCGCCAGCTCCTGTATCGCAGCCAGAGCAATCCCGCTGGGATCTATCGTCGAAATCGAAAGCGGGTCATCACCCAATCGAAACGCATTCCAGAAATCCTGCGCCATCGGACCCACATGCTCGATCGTTTCCGGTTGTGTGTCATAGCTCCAGCGCTTGACCGGCATGTTCACGACTCGGTCCAACACCTCACGCGTGTCCACCGTCCGAATGTTGTGCTTGCGTGTGGAGTCAGACAATGTTGTAAAGGCATTGGCCCCCGCCGGCAGGCGTGTCCCCGCTGTCAGACCACTGTTCGAATAAAACCAGACGCCGCCTGCCGCACGCACGCGAAATTGATTGGAGGCGCTATCCTGAATTACGGCGTTATTGCCATCACCCCAGACAAAACTTCCTGAATTGAGCGCCTTTGCTTTGCGACCCGCCGCAAAAGAGTAGTTGCCGTCCGCCTGGCAAGCCTGTCCGCCGGGAATCATTGCGCAAGTGCCCGCGGCAGAGTTGGAATCGGCAAATGTACCGCCACCGCCGCCACTGACGACCGAGTACGCGCCACGTGCCTTGCAATAGTGACCGCCGCCCACGAACCCATCCACACCCGCGGCATTTTCGTGACCGCCGACAATGGCGCCGTAAATTCCATGCACAACATTATCCGCACCGCCCGCGATGGTGGCGTAATCCGTGCTTGTCGTATTATCGAACCCCCCGCCAATCACATTGTAATCATCGTTGGTCAGATTCTGTGTGCCGCCGGCGATCACAGAGCCAGTCCCTTTGGCTGAATTGGAGTCGGGTGCCGATCCGCCCCCGCCTCCTGCTACAACGGAATAGTTCCCGCGCGCAAAATTATAGCCGCCGCCTCCAACCCACGCGTTGTCACCCGAGGCCGTGTTGACGTATCCGCCACCGATTGTTGCATACCAACCCGAGGCCGAGTTAGAGTAGCCGCCGCTCACCGTCGCACTGGGATTCGAAGCAGTGTTAGAAGCTCCGCCGCCAATCGTCGTCGTGAGATCCGAGGCCAAGTTATGAAAACCACCGCCCACCGTGGCATAACTAGTCGATGCCTCGTTTCCATTTCCGCCGCCCACAACTGCATTATCCCCGTTTGCATGATTGCTCGATCCACCGCCGACAAAAGCTCCGGAGGCGTTTGCCTCGTTCGCTGATCCGCCTGCGATGGTAGCACCGGGTCCACCGGAGATATTTCCAGAGCCGCCGGCGATAGTAATCCCGCCACCAATCAACGCCTGATTTCCCGAACCACCTCCGATCACCGAATTCGGACCATTGAGGATGTTATACTGACCTCCGGCAATCACACTGCCATCCGCGCCCGAATTGTTCTGATATCCTCCCCCAATGACACTGTTGCCGTACGAGCAGCGGTTTTGATATCCTCCGCCAATCGTGCTGTAGGAAGAATCGATGTAATTTCTGTAACCTCCGCCAACGGCCGAAAAAGTTCCGAATACTGCGTTGCGCGATCCGCCGCCAATCGATCCATAGTTCGAGCTGATCCAATTGGAGTCTTGAGCATTCGGACCACCGCCGCCGGAAATGAATGAGTATTGTCCGCGCACCTTGTTGTACATGCCGCCGACGATCGCACTCGAACTTCCAGAAACGGTGTTTCCGTATCCGCCACCAACAAAACTCTGATCACCGGACGCACTATTGCTGTAACCTCCGGCCACGGTTGAGCTGCTGCCCGTAGCCGATCCCGCCAGTCCTCCTCCGACCACTGAAGTGTAACCTGAGGCCACATTCTGCCAACCACCCCCAACGCTTGAGTAACTTTGAGTTGCCTGGTTGGCATTACCGCCGCTGACCACCGCATTCACTCCGGAAGCCGTATTGTTTTCCCCGGCAACAAAAGCAGTGGCTCCGGAATTGTTGTTTCCGCTTCCGAAATTACCCTTGCCCGTAACACGCAGATCGCCGCTAATGACTCCTCCGCTTGCTCCGTCAACCGTGCCCACACGGTAGGCATGCGCCACGCTGACCATCTGCTCGCGCGGAATCATTTCCGTGTCTCCACCCACACTGACGCCCAGCCAGCGATTCAAATCAAACATGTCGGGAAGCGGATTCACGCTCCCCAGCACGACATGAAACAGACCGTTCGCCACATTCACTGTGGCATGCGACTCCGTCCAGTCAGCCGTGCCTCCCGCAGGAGAAGGCCACAAATTGAATGTCATCGCAACCATAGTATCCAACGGCGTACCATCGGTGCGCGTCAAGTGTCCCTGGTAGTTAATCAGTTGCGGAACCGCAAAAGAGCGGGTCGCAATTACCAGAGCAAACAGTGTTGTCAAAAGAATGAGAGTCCGTTTCATGGGTTTTCCTTTCATCCATCATCCTAAAAAAAGTAGCTCTTTTATGGCGTCTCAGCCGTTACCGTGTAAAAATGAATCAACTCGGGCTCTACAGTCACACCCGAATCCACAAATGCCGAAGATGCCGTTGTGCCAATCAAATTCGCGGGAGCAATGGCAAAGTTGGAAGTGTCCCCACGATATACATTGTAGCTCACCTCGCCGCCGAACGACGCCCAAGACAGATGAATGTCCGGCGGCATCGCCTGAATCACCAGTGAATCTGGAGCAGCCGGAGACGTGCAGGCGGACACATGCAATGTCCAGGGCCCGCAGGGTACGCCGCTGGCCGGACCAATGATGGCATGGTAGGTTCCCCGTGCAAGCGTGAGACACGGAATGTAACCGTACCCATATGTTGAACACGGGTCGGCATTCATCGCAAGGAAATTGTCGGTGCAGCAAAGTGTTGCGACCGCGAGGTAGGGAATCCAGCTGACGGGATTGGGACTGCAGAGTGAAAAGGTATACTGCCCGTCCCACGGGATGTTGATTTTGACATCCTGGTCCTCACCATCCAATCCGATGCAGCCTATTTGCTGACCGCAAGTATTTCCAGAGATGGAGCCGGGAGCCTGCAGATATTCGTAGTACTCGCACGTACACGGTGCAACGGTCATGATCCAGTCGGCCGCATTGTCTCCCTCCACGATCGCGTAATAGGTGTGGGCCGTATAATATCTGCAGTCAATTCTTGAGAGCAGCGAATTCGGCGGCGGGCAGCCATTATCGTTGGACGCGGAAATTCCCGCGAGATTGCAGCAAGACAAGTAGCTCAAGTACAAGCGCGAATCCCATGCGCCGGGCGCGGCGGTTTCACAAAGCGAGACGGTATAGAGTCCTGCGACAGGAACATTCAATTGCACGATTTGATCAAAGCCGGCGTACAGATTGCAATGATCTCCGGCGTTGATGGTCGAGCCGGAAATCGTGCCGGGAACATCCAGCGTCAAATCTGCTCCTCCCGGTGTGACGGTCAGTGTCCAATCACCGCATTCAGTAACGGATCCGCCTTCGATGAGCAAGTAGTAGACTTGTCCTCCGCTAATCGGTACGCACGGCATAATCGAGGAACCGCCCGGCGCAGTATCGCACGAGCCATTATCGTGCGCGAACAGCGTGCCGCCGCAACAAGCGCTGCGCAGCGATGCCGACATATTCCACGTGTTCGCAGAGTCGCCGTTGCAGAAAGAGAAAGTATAGTTGCCGGTTTGCGGCAGAGTGACTTGAACAACATTTTCGGGACTGGGATAGAGTGTACACTCACTGCACTCGCCGCACGTGTTGCCCGAAATCGTTCCCGGTGCATACAGATAATATTCCGGAAAGCAGGTGTGTTGGATGACATTCAGCGTCCAATTGCCGCAGTTTCCCGCCGCCGAGCCTTCAATGATCACATGATGCTGGCAGGCTTCGAGATAGACACAGCCAATGTATGATAGGAATGCTGACGAGCAGCCGCCATTGTCATTTTCCGCGATCACTCCGCCGCAGCATCCGCGCGTGAGATACATGTAAGAATTCCACGCCGGATTGGAATTGCAGAGCGAGAAGCTGTAATTGCCCGCGACAGACACGTTGAGTTCGACAATCTGATCTTCGCTCGGACGCAGATTGCAGCTATTAGCAGCTCCGCAGGTGTAGCCCGAAACCAGACCCGGAGGCGCGAGCACATAATCCGGCGCACAGACGAAATACTCCGCACTGAGAGTATACGGCCCTTCTGCGCCGCTCGCTCCGTCCACAACAATATAGTAGTTCACTCCGCCAGTCATGGTCGCGACAACCGCCGATCCGTTGTTGCTGATGCCGCAAAACGGAAAATCATCGTTGCAAAAGACCGGTGTTCCCGAACAAACGCCCGCATAGATGAAGATCTTGGTGTTGTAGGCCGAAGCGCACAGATGCCAGCGGATTGTCTGAGTGACCTGAGGGGTGTAGCGGTACACGACATCCGCTGAGTTACTCGTGTTCGGGCACGCGTAGTCATAATTGTTAAAATCGTCACTCGTGTTGCCGCTGTCTATGTACGGAATGCAGGTGATGACCGTCGCTGAACCGCAGCTTTCTCCGCCTTCGGCCCAAGCCATGCCTGTCGATAACAGGCAGCCGACCAAAAATGTAAAGCGTCGCATGAGACAGCCTCCTCTTGTGAACGAATTGATCCGCCGACTCACTGTTACCTTTGAACAAGGTACAGCGCAATGTCGAAATTACTTTGCAGTTTTGTTGTCAGAATGTTGATTAATCGCCTGAAGGGTCTGCACCGCTGCCCGCAATTCCGCCAATTCCATAGTCACATCCTCGTAGCGCGCAGCTTGCTGCGCTACTTCTTTCTTCAATTCTTCGTTCATCATTTTTCGTTCTTCGTTCTGCTTCACAAGCTCCTGAATCGCTGCCAAGGCAACGCCATCCGGATCGAGTGTGCTTATAGTAGTGTTGTTGTCGCCCAGTTCAAATGCTGCGTAGAAATCCTGTGCGGTGGGGCCGATGTGCTGAATGTTCTCGTCCTGCGATTTGTAGCTCCAGCGATGCAATGGTAACTCTGAAACTCGTTGCAGCACGTCCGATGTGTTCACATCGCCATGCAAGCGCTTTTGGTTAACGTCACACAGCGCTCCCCAAGCACCGCCGCCCGCTGGAAGCGAGACGCCAGTGCCGATGCCGCTCGCCGCCGTATAAAAACGTGCGCCGTTCGCGCAGCGAAAAGTGACCGTACTCTCTCCGAAGGATCCCGTTGTATCGGATGTCCCCCATACAAACGAACCGTCATGATTGGCGTACGCATTGTGTCCTGCAGCAAAAGCCCCAAATCCAGCTGTGCGATTCCAATTCCCACCCGGAATGCAGGAATTAGATCCTCCGGCAACATTGCCAACGCCGCCGCCGACCGCCGATGAAACTCCGGTCGCGTGGTTATTAACACCACCCGCTACCGTGGAAGAATTCCCGGGAGCACTATTTCCGGAACCTCCACACACAGTTGCAAAAAGTTCTGTGGCCTCGTTAAATGTGCCGCCACCAACCACGGCTGCATATTGAGTGGCGAGATTAGCGCGACCCCCGCCTACGGAGCTTAATGTGCCGCTGGCGACGTTTTGTTTTCCGCCTACAATTACTGAGTTGGATCCAGTCGCTGAATTGGAATCGCTTTCGAACGGTCCGCCGCCGCCGGCCACCACCGCGAAATCTGCGCGAGCTTTGTTATAAAGTCCGCCGCCGACCGTACTGTAAAGTCCGCTGGCAACATTGTGCGCTCCTCCCGCAATCGTAGCAGCGGTATTGCTTGCGTCATTTCTGTAGCCGCCCCCAATAGCCGACTGCACTCCTCTGGCCGAATTGGAGTCCGATTCCACAGTACTCCCCCCTCCGGCCACGACTGAACAGAAACCACGGGCCTTGTTAAAGGATCCTCCGCCCACCGTCGCATTCTCATTGGAAGCCAAATTAAGTCTTCCGCCGCTGACCGTCGCAAATTGAGCTGACGACAAATTGTCATGTCCACCTGCGACCGTCGAGTAAGGGCCTGAAGATATGTTCTCCTCGCCGCCTCCAACTGTACTGTGATCGCCTATTGCTGAATTGGAATCCGATTCGAATGCTCCACCTCCGCCCGCCACCACTGAATATTCGCCTCGCGCACGATTATTAGAACCGCCGCCAATTGCAGCAAAGCCATTCGAGGCGATATTCGTGTTTCCCCCGGACACCGTAGCAAATTGTCCCGATACGCGATTGGAGATACCTCCGGAAATTGTGGCATAGGATTGCGAAGCGACATTGTCGAGACCGCCGGATACCGCAGTTCCATATGCCGAGGCAACGTTAAAAGAACCGCCGGAGATCGTCGCATCAGTTCCCGAAACGGTGTTGGTATTGCCGCCTGCTATCGTCCCCTGCAAACCGACGACGGTGTTATGTCGGCCGCCGCTAATGGTACCCCACGGTCCGGAAACAGAATTGGAATCCACAGGGCTGGAGTTCCCGCCACCGCCAATTACGCTGTAATCACCACGGGCATGATTATTTGCTCCGACAACGAACGCACCCGTTCCTTCGTTGGAGTTGAAACTGCCAATACTGGCTTTTCCGTAGATGTTCACATTCCCGCTAATATACCCGCCCGTAGCCGCATCTATCGTATTCACGCGGAATGCAGTCGCCACCGACAGGAATTGCTGCCGGGGAGTCATTTCGGAGTTATTGCCAATCGTTATCCCCAGCCACCGGTCTCCGCTGCTGAACAGCGCATCGTTCATCGCTGAAACGGAACCGAGGTCCACTCTGAAGAGCCCGTCTACAACATTCACCGCCGGATGAGTCTCTGACCAGAAGGACACTCCGCCGTCGGAAATGCCGTAGAGATTGAAAGTCATGCTCACCGTCGTGTCCAGCGGCAAGCCTACGGTGTTTGTCAGCGAACCCTGATAGTTAATCTGTTGCGGAACCGCAAATACAGTGTGCGCAGTGACGGCCAGAACGAATGCACATATAAAACTCTTCATGATCAAACTACTCCTTGCCCGTCAATGACGATTGCTGTTTTTCTGCCATTAAACTCTGCACCAAGCTTCTGAGTTCATCGTAGCGCGTAGCTTGCAACGCCACTTCCTCTTCCAATTTCAAGTTTCTCGTTTGCAATCCTCTGTTGTCATCCTGAACATCGTGAAGGATCTGCGCCAACTCCTGAATCGCCGCCATCATCACCCCATCTGCATCGACGGTTGTGATCGTAGTGTTATTCTCGCCCAAGCCAAACGCACTCGAAAAATCCTGCGCCATCGGCCCCATATGCCGAATCTTTTCATCCTGCGATTTGTAATTCCACTCGGAAATTTTCAGTTGATTCAACTTGCCCAAGACTTCAGAAGTATTTACATCCGTGCGATTCTCTTTTTGTGTGGAATCAGACAAAGAACTCCACGACCCGCCACCCGCGGCGAGCGAGATGCCTGTTCCAGTCCCGCTTGCAGCGGTATAGAAGCGTGCGCCGTTCTCGCACCGGAAGGTAACTGTATTGGAATTGAAACTGCCGGTAGTGGCTCCAGTCGAACTGCTTCCCCAGACAAACGATCCCGAGTGGGTGCCGCCAGCAAGAGCTCCCCGTCCGGCCGCAAAGGAATAATCCCCTCCACCCTGATTACCTGTTCCACCAGCCACGAAGGAATAGGTGCCATTGGCACTATTACTATAACCTCCGGCAATTGTGGCAAAAGAATGGTTACCACAGCGATTGCGAGCGCCACCCGAAATCGTGCTGTGATCAGCCAATGCATGAACAGAATTGGAGTCATTCGATCCGACGCTCCCCCCACCAGCAATTACACTGTAATCAGCTCGCGCATGATTGTTGGCTCCGCCCGCAACAGAACAAAGACCGTCAGCAGAGTTATTCAAACCACCGGAAACTGTCGCTTCAATTCCGGATGCCTTATTGCCGATTCCCCCAGAGACCGTGGCATGATCACCCGAGGCCGTATCCTGCTCTCCTCCCGAAACTGTGGCACCGTAGCCCGTTGCAAGATTCTCAAATCCACCTGACACCGTGGCCATAAAATTTGACGCACTATTGAACCCCCCTCCGGCTACGGTACAGCGAGAACCGCTCGCCGTGTTTGATGATCCCCCGGCGACTGTGGAACCAAAGCCCGACGCGGTATTTGAAATACCGCCGGAAACAGTAGCTCGATCATCTGTCGCATTGTTTCCCCAGCCACCTCCGACCGTTGCAGTCCACCCCAAGGAGTGGTTGCGTTGTCCACCTCCCACTGCACTTGCTAACCCTGAAGTGCTATTTGAGTCACTAGCAGTCGTGCCTCCTCCACCCGCAATGACCGAATAATCCCCGTCGGCTTTGTTATTGTCCCCGCCACCAACAAAACCTGTCGGAGAAACATAGTTGCTTGCTCCGCGCAGGTGTCCATTAGACTTCACGAAGCTACGTGTCGCAATATCTGTCGAGTCTGCTTTCTGATTAATGCGATTCGAAAGCGAGGTCGTATCAAATGCCGTATTCTGTGAACTGCCATCGGAGAAATTGATAGCATTACCCAATTGCAGCACCGTGCAACTTAGAACACCATCTACAGACGTGGCGCCGATAATCGTTCCGCCACTTGCTCCATCTACCGTTCCCACGCGATAAGCATGCGCTACCGAGAGAAACTGACATCGTGGTAACATCTCCGCATCATTCCCCACAGTAACTCCCAGATAGCAATTCAGGTTGAATTGATCGGGAATCGGCGTGTAGGTTCCTAACTCGGCTTTGAACAGACCGTTTATGACATTACACGCATGTGTCTCCGTCCACACACTATCTCCGTTTGGATCTGTGTAGATCTTGAAGGTAACATTCACTGTCGTGTCCAGAGGAGAGCCGTCTGTGCGAGCGAGCCATCCCTGATAATTAATTTGCTGCGGAATGGCACTTGCCTGCGCGGCAAGAATTAAGCTGAATGCGATAAGCAAACGGTTCATGATCAATTCACTCCTTACCCGTCAACGACGAATGTTGTTTCTCGGCTATCAAGCTCTGTACCATCACCCGCAATTCCTGAACTTCTTTCTTCAATACTTCGTTCATCGTTTTTCGTTCTTCGTTCTGCTTCGCCAGTTCCTGTATCGCTGCCAATGCGATTCCATCCGGATCAATCTGATTGATTCCCAAACTATCATCTCCCAAATGAAACTCTCTCCAGAAATCTTGCGCCATTGGGCCAATGTGTTCAATCGAAGGATCCTGTGCTTCGTAACTCCACTGTTGAATCGGTAGCTGCGATACTTTTTCAAGAATCAACTTTGTATCCACATTCCGCCGGTTTCGCTTCAATGTGCTGTCGGAGACATTCGTCCAACCCGAGGCTCCCGCTGCCATTGTGACCCCTTGCGTCAATCCGGCATTGGAGTAAAGCCGGTAACCACCCGAAGCCCGCACGCTGAATTGATTGACCGCCGTTGATTGGAAAAAGGCATTCGTAGAATCTGCCCAGACGAAAGAGCCCACGTCACCCGCAATCGCATTTCGTCCTGCGGCGAATGCATAACGCGCACTTGCAATATTGCTCCTTCCGCCTGCAACGACCGAGTAATCACCGCCGGCGACATTGCCAGCGCCTCCACCGGTGAAGGCATAAACGCCCGCCGAGTTATCCAGTCCGCCCGCAATCGTGGAGTACTGTCCGTCAACGAAGTTGTCATACCCACCGGCAATCACGGAGTAGGGTGCGGTAAGTGAGACGAGATTCGAAGTCCCGCCGCCAATCGCTGAGCCTTCTCCGTAGGACTCGTTGGCCGTTCCGCCGCACACTGACGAGCCAATCTGCGATATGTTACCTGATCCGCCTCCAACAAATGCTTCGTAAGTGGCTTGATTATTTGATCCGCCGGCAATCGTTGCGTACTCACCGGCAACGTTGCTGTATCCGCCTCCGATTGTGGCATAATTATCTGCTACATTGGGAGAAGATGGGAGCCGCCCGCCGCCCGCAATCGTCGAGAAGACACCCTGTGCGCGGTTATCGATTCCTCCGCCGACAACCGAGTAATCGCCGCTGGCTTGATTCAGCGCGCCTCCCGCTACCACCGCCGAATCACCACTGACCACGTTATCATAACCGCCGCCGACAGTCGATGCCCCCCCGGAAACGCTATTCTTTGCTCCCCCGACAATTGATGATAGCGTGCCGGTCACTGAGTTCGAATCTGCAGCCGTGCCGCCGCCACCGCCGATATACGAATAATTTCCACGCGCCAAATTGAATCCGCCGCCACCGACAATAGCATTCTTACCGATGGCCTTGTTATCTACCCCTCCAACCACAATTGCTCCCGAATCCGTAGCTAAATTCCGGAAGCCGCTGCCAATAAATGAATAAGCGCCACTGGCCGAGTTTGAGTCTGCAGCGGTGCTGCCGCCGCCACTCCCGATAAAGGAGTAAGCCCCACGCGCCATGTTAAATCCGCCGCCGGCAATTGTTGCATGAGTTGCGGAAGCGAGATTATCCGAACCTCCACCGACAAATGTTTGATTGTTGCTTGCGGTATTGCGAATTCCGCCCGCAACAACAGAACGACTTGACGATGATATATTGTCTTCACCACCGCCAACAGTAGCACCTGTCCCTGATGCTACATTACCCCGCCCACCGCCGATAGAGGAACTATTACCTAAAGCAGAATTGGAATCCGCTTCCGCTCCGGAGCCGCCGCCGGCAATCACAGCATAACTTCCGCGCGCCTTATTGTAGTCACCTCCGCCCACATTCCCCGTCGCTGAAACGACATTGTTTGCTCCCTTGAGGTAACCCATGGACTGCACCCATGTGCGCGTCGCATCAAAGGAATTTGTGTCGCTGTCCTGCTGATATGGCCCGGGTGAAACCGGAGCGGTGGTCTGAATCGTTCCATCGCTAAAGCGCAAAGCCTGATCGATGCGGAACGTATCCGCCTTCACATCTCCGTTTACCTCCAGCTGTTCAGCGGGGTTATTCAATCCGACACCCACGCCGCCGCTTGCGCGAATAAGAAATTGATCCTGTTGTGTCGATGCGAAATTCGAGTTAGACGAATCCGCCCACACAAACGCGCCGTGATGCAGGGCTTTCGCGCGGTAGCCGGCGGCCAGCGAATGCATGCCGGCAGTTTCATTCGCTCTGCCTCCGGGAATCACTGAATAATCGCCGCGCGCCGAGTTCGAATCGGCACCCGCTGCACTCCCACCGCCGCCCACAAACGAGTTAGTTCCACGAGCTGCATTAGAAGCACCTCCGGCAACGGCAGACGACCATCCCGAAGCATCATTTGAGTAACCTCCCCCGACGTGTGAGTAGATTCCGGTCGCCGAATTTCCGGCTCCGCCGGCTACACCGGACCCATACGCGCCTGCCGTGTTTACTTGCCCTCCGCCAATGACGGAGTAGGTTCCGTAGCCTGTATTCCCGATCCCCCCGCCGATGAACGCAGAGGTTCCGAAGACCGAGTTGGAGTCAGATGCATTGGGGCCGCCTCCGCCCGCCACGGCGGAATAGTTTCCATGTGCCCGGTTGTTTTGTCCGTGTACAATCGCAAAAGAACCGCTGTTTGTATTTCCGCTGCCAACATTCAACCTGTTGTCGATGCTGACATCACTTGTAATGTTTCCCCCGCTCGCTCCATCCACCGTCCCCACTCGATAAGCATAGGGAACTGTCGCAATCTGTCTGCGCGGAGTCATCTCGGTATTATTGCCAACGGTCACTCCCAGCCATCTCGTATTTGCGGTAAAAGAATCCGGCAGCGTCGTCACTGATCCAAGCAGCACTTGAAACAACCCTGCGGTGACCGCAACAGATGGATGTGTTTCTGTCCAAAGCGACGTTCCACCCGACACGACATTGTACAGTCGAAACGTTATCGCCACGGTCGTATCCAGCGGCGAGCCGTTTGTGAGGGTGAGCTGGCCCTGATAGTTAATCTGCTGCGGTACCGCAAATGCAATGTGCGCCGAAACGGCCAGAATGCATGAACAAATAAGTCTTTTCATGATCATCTACTCCTTGCCCGTCCATGACGAGTGTTGTTTTTCCGCAATCAAGCTCTGCACCATCGCCCGCAATTCGGCAATTTCTTCGTCTTGTTTCAAGTTTCTGGTTTCGTAGCGCCGCACGGCTGTGCGCTCTTCCTCCAATTGCTTTGCCAGCTCCTGAATCGCCGCCAGCGCGACTCCGCTTGGGTCAATCGTCGAGATCTTCAAACTGTCCCCACCGACCTTGAAGGCGTTCCAGAAATCCTGCGCCATCGGTCCGATGTGCTGCAAGTTCGGATTGCCGTCCTTGTGATGCCAGCGATACACCGGTACATCGGCGAGCTTGTCCAGCATCTCCCGACCGCTGACTTTTTCAATTCTCGTCTTCAGTGTACTATCACAAACGGAGTTCCAGGTGTTGTCCCCCGCCGTCAGTGTGACTCCGACCGATAGCGTGGGGTTCGTCCACAAATTGATTCCGCCGGATGAGCGCACGTTGAATGTGTTAACTCCGGCAGAACTGAAAAGGCCGTCCGTTGAATCACCCCAGATGAAAGCACCGACGTCGTCTGCATTGGTATTGCGTCCTGCTGCAAAGGCAAATCGGGCTGATGCGGTGTTGTTATATCCTCCTGGAATCGTACTGCAATAGCCGAACGCGTAATTACTGTAGCCACCGCTGACGGTCGCCGCCGTTCCAGACACGTTATTATCAGAGCCGCCGCCGACGGTTCCAGAATCTCCACTGCAGGTGTTACTGTATCCCCCCGCAATCGTGGCGGCGTAATCAATCGCGCTGTTGCTGTGGCCTCCGCCCACCGTTACGGCCAGATCCAATGCTGTATTGTTTGATCCACCGCCAATGACGGCATAGTCACCATTCGCCGTATTACTCTTGCCACCGCCAATTACGGCATAGTCACCGCTCGCGGAATTGGAGTCTGCGGCAGTCAGACCACCACCGCCCGCAACAACGCTGTATTTACCACGGGAGCGATTGTTCGCGCCGCCACCGACAAAAGCACCGCTGTCAGCACTCAAATTGTGAAACCCGCCGACAATCGCCGCGCTAAATCCGTTTGCAGAGTTTGAATCAACATCTGTTCCTCCACCACCACCGATAAAGGAAAAAGCTCCTCGCGCCTTATTATAACCGCCGCCGCCGACAGTGGCATGAGAACCAGACGCCGTATTGTCTTCGCCGCCGCCGACGGTTGTCTGAACGTTGCTGGCTGTATTACGAATACCGCCCGAAACCACAGAGCGACTTGAGGAAGAGATATTGTCTTCGCCACCACCCACTGTTGCAACTGTTCCCGATGCTACATTTCCACGTCCGCTGCCGATGAATGTGCTGTTGCCGGTCGCAGAGTTTGAGTCGACTTCTGCACCGGAACCACCACCGGCAATCACCGCGTAGCTTCCGCGTGCTTTGTTATACCGACCGCCTCCCACCGCTGAATTCGATCCAGATGCAACGTTGTCCTGTCCCAAGACATTGGCAAAACTCCCGGCATTCGTATTTCCAGTGCCGACATTCAATTTGCTGTTAATAACAACATCGCCCGAAACCGTACCTCCTGTTGCTCCATCCACCGTTCCCGCGCGGTAGGCATACGGAATAGATGCAATCTGTCTGCGCGGAGTCATCTCGGTATTATTGCCAACGGTCACTCCCAGCCATCTCGTATTTGCGGTAAAAGAATCCGGCAGCGTCGTCACTGATCCAAGCAGCACTTGAAACAACCCTGCGGTGACCGCAACAGATGGATGTGTTTCTGTCCAAAGCGACGTTCCACCCGACACGACATTGTACAGTCGAAACGTTATCGCCACGGTCGTATCCAGCGGCGAGCCGTTCGTCCGCGTGAGCTGCCCCTGATAATTAATCTGCTGCGGGATGGCGAATAGGTCACATGCCGCGAGGGTCACGAGAGTAAGAATGACGAGTTTCATGGACTCAATCCTCATAGGGTTGCAGGGGGATTTCCATCTCAGGGCTTATGGAAAACGGGTTTTCACCCGTAACAATTCAATATGACCTTTTACAACGCTGCTGTCAAGGTTGGGCTTCAGCATGTTGTAAATTGTTAAAGAATATCCCCTCTTACGAACAGGCCTTCTCTGGCCGCTAAATCTTTACCCAGCAATGATTTTTGGGGTCAAACCGCCTATGGAGGGGCCATAATCATGAACAAAGGAGGCGTGATAACAGAAAAGCCCGGCGAAAACGCCGGGCTTTTCTGTACTCTTACTTGCGAACTCAGACTGAGACGGTGCGTTCTCGGGCTGAGGGTCTCAGCTGACGAAACCCATTCTGCAGATCCCCAAGCAGATCGTCGCTGCTCTCGATGCCGACCGACAGCCTGAGCAAACCGTCCGTGATACCGAGCTTCTCGCGCTCAGCCACAGGTACCGAGGCATGCGTCATGATGGCCGGATGATCACAGAGGGACTCGACGCCGCCGAGTGATTCGGCCAGTGCGAACAATTTTATGCCGCGCACAAATTTTCGCGCGGCCTCAAGGCCGCCTTTGAGTTCGAAGCTCACAATGCCGCCGAAGCCGGTCATCTGTTTTTTTGCGAGTTCATAATGCGGGTGCGAGCGCAGGCCGGGGTAGCGCACCCAATTCACCTCCTCCTGCTGATCGAGGAAGTTGGCCACATCAAACGCATTCTCCTGATGCCGCTGCATTCTGAGCGCGAGTGTTTTGATGCCGCGCAGAACCAGAAAGCAGTCAAACGGTGAAGGCACTCCGCCGATGGCATTCTGCAGGAATTTCAGGCGGTCGTAAAGCTCGTCGTCATTCAGGATCATGCAGCCATGTACGGCATCCGAATGGCCGTTCAGAAATTTGGTAGCGGAATGCATCACCAGATCGGCACCCAGTTTCAGCGGCTGCTGAAAATAGGGTGACATGAACGTATTGTCGACCGCCAGTTTCACGCCGTGTTTGCGCGCGAGAGTCGCCACGGCGGCAATGTCAATAATTTTCAGCGTGGGATTGGTCGGCGACTCAATCCAAATCCACTTGGTCTCTTTGCGAATATGCTTTTCAACATTCGCCATATCGGAAAAATCCACGAAGTCCGAATGAATCCCCTGATTTTCGCGCACACGTTTGAGCAAACGGTAAGTTCCGCCGTAGACGTCATCGCATGACAGAATGTGATCTCCGGCATTCAACGTCGCGAGCAAAGTATCTGTCGCGGCCAGACCCGAAGCAAAACACAGACTGCGTCTGCCTCCCTCTAAAGCGGCCAGCGCTTCCTGCAAAGCACTGCGCGTCGGGTTATCGGTGCGCGAATACTCGAAACCTTTATGGACACCGAGTTCCGGCTGCACATAGGTGGACGTCGCGAAGATTGGTGTCATGATCGCGCCCGTTACCGGCTCGGGTTCGACTCCGGCATGCACACAATGGGTATTGAAATGGGTTTTCTTGGACATGAGAATCTAAGTGACTATTCCGTGGGTCAGCGATGGTGAAGTTATCCCGAACGAATTCCGACTAAAGTAAAAAGAATAAATGACAAAAGTCAAATCAAGAAGGCAATAAAGCAGCAATTCGTATCAACGGCTGAACCTCGCCGGGGATTCAGTGTACGCCATTAGAAACATGATATTGAACGAATAGACACAAACTGTCGATCACAGGTCGTAAGAAGGGGTTTATGCTTCGAGCGTCCAGCTGGGAGCGAGCACAGTTCAGGCCATAAAGATGAAACAGCAGTGAAAGTCTGGTCTCAAAGAGGCCAACTCCATGCCCGATAAGCCTCGGACTGGGCGGCGTATTAAGGGTGACCCATCGGCCAAAAAGTGAAGTGTTGCAACACTTTTGCCTCCAATGGTCACGTTGACTCTTGAAACAGCACAAAACACAACAGGCCAAACACTTAGTAAACTTGAGTTTACAAACATCACCATGAGTCTTCCATTCTTGCTTGTTTCGAGTTGACAATTCTGGATATGGCCTTATATTATTGGATTGGATATTCAGCCCGTTATTTCAAGTCCTAATGCCGCGAGGTTCCCTATGATTGGTAACTCCATAGTTGGTTTAACACGCTATTGCGCGCTTATCGTCGTAATGGCCATTCTCCCATGGCTGGTCGGCGACAATCGGTCGGTTTTCGCCCAAGTAATCACGGCGGCGGGCACTCCTTCGCAACTTGTAGCCGACGGACCGATCGGCGACGATGCGATGGATCGGTCGAAATTTAATACCAGCGATCCCATAATGTTGAGTGAGTACTCCGACAAAGATGCCAGTCCGCTGCTGGACGCCTGTACGGTGCAGAGAATTTCGCAACCGATAGCATTCTACTCATCGGCAGGGCTTCGCGGAGTCTGGCAGTGGTATGGAGCAGCACAGGGAATCACTTTTCCATTCCAGCCCGATCTGATCACGTTCAACATATATTACTTTACTGCCGGTACGACCTCCGACGTTACCACCTTCAGAATCAGTTTTTGGTGTAAGCGTTACGACGATTTGTGCTGTATCGGGGCTGATGAAATTTACGCTGGAAACATCGACATCCTCCGTGAATCGAGTGCCAATCCCTACAACGAGACTGTACAGGTCGGCTTGTCCAGCCTTAATGCGTGTCTCGCGGACGAATTTTGGCTGGGTGTTGAGATTGTCAATTTCACTTCGGGGACCACTCCGCCGAGCTTCTTGTTCTCCAATCAGGCACTTGAGCCGGCGCCGCCCGGATGTGAAGAATTGCTTCGGTACAGCTCGGGACAGTTTGTGCATCCCTTTACAGGGGACTTCGGCTGGGCGAACTTTGTGCTCACCGGTGAATGTGGGAGTTGCCCGAGCGGCACTCCGACCGCATGCGTCCCGCTTCCGGACGAGATACTGGACTGTTCGAATGCACCATCCATTACCTGTGCGGAGTCTGGAGTGACTCTTTACGGTGAAACGACGCATTTTGCACCGAGCAACGTGACCGGCTACTGCTGCACGCTCTGGGATGAAAGGGGTCCGGAACGCGTTTACAGCGTACTGGTGCCCGGTAATACCGTTTTTTACGCTACCATAACCAATGTTGTGGGCGGAGATGTCGATGTCTTTATTATGGAGTCATGCGACCGCACTTCCTGCGTGGCATACCATGATACAAGGGCGTTTGTAAACGTTCCGACTACTGCTACCTATTATGTTGCGATTGATGGCTATGTGGGGGATTCGGCATCCTACGACTTGACGTTCACCTGTGCAGAACAGTGTGAAGCATCCATCTGTCAGGCTAGCCTGATTCCAGGCACTCCATCGGGAACGGCCCGTTATCTCGATGGCGAATGGGACGCAGCACTGGATACGGTCTATTATCTTTATTATCCCGGCGCGGGCAGCATCCAGCATATTCTGAAATGGAGCCCCGCGACTTGCGACACATTTGTGCGTCTGTCATGGCTTAGTCTCTTCAGTTCGACTACCAACCGCATGTTGGCAGTTGATCCGCGGAACGGCGGGCAGTTCTGGACTGGACAGATAACGAATTACACGACAGGAGCGGGACGGCTCTATCGCCTCGCTTCCAATGGAGCGGTCGCGAATACCTGGACTTCAATCGCCAACTTGCCCTCGATGCGTTGGTCGGGAGCGGCCTTCGATCCCGATCACAATCACCTGTGGGTGTTTATCCGGGACTCGCTGAATTTGGGGCTGGACCGGTATTACGAGCTGGATGTGAGCGATGAGGCATCGCCGGTGGTCATTCAGGGTCCGCACTCAATTCCGAACATTACGCCTTTCGGACATGTGTCTTTTGGCGGAGCGGATTACGCGGAGTTCGCAGATAGAATTACATTGGCCTTTCAAGGTAATCCTACGGACTATGTCGTATGTTTAACCGACGTGGATCCTGACTACGGTGGACCGCCGCCGGGGCCTGGTCTGATTCCGACAGATTGGTGCGCGCCTGACAGCAACGGGCTTCAGGGATTTGGTCTTGCCACCATTGACAGTGTGGACGGAGAGAGCAGACTCCACATGCTCAATTTTGCAGATGCCACACAGCCTCACCGGGTTTACTCTTATCCATCGCCTTGTCTGCTAACGCCGGATACTTTTCTGTTCATCACGAGTCCGAACGGCGGAGAAGTACTGTTTACCGGCGATGCATTAACCCTGCTCTGGGGATCCAACAACTTGTCAGGTCCGGTCGCGATTGACATCAACCGGACTTATCCATCGGAAAGTTGGGAGCCGCTGTTTGCATCAACCGCCAACGATGGCGTGGAATCCTGGATCGTCAGCGGCCCGACTTCCACTACGGCGCGAATTCGCATTTACAGCACGCTAAACCCGCTTTTGGGCGATACGTCGAATGCGAATATCAGCGTGCGAATTCCGCAGGTTGACCTCTTGATACCCGAAGGGGGCCAGACTTGGTATGTGGGCGAGTCGCAGACTGTCACGTGGACGAGCAATATGCTTGACAATATGAACATTCAGATTGATCGAAACTTTCCATCGGGCAACTGGGAATCCGTGGTTGCTTCAACGGCCAATGACGGCTCACATAGCTGGACGGTAACCGAACCTTTCAGTGAAAATGTGCGCCTGCGCATCATCGCAACCGCCCATCCGCTGATCGGGGATACCTCTGATGCGCCGTTCGCGATCCGCACACCGACCGTGACGGTGACTGCACCCAATGGCGGGGAAGTTTGGGGAATTGGAAATGTAAACGGCATTAATTGGACGAGCTCCGGATTGACCGGAAATGTTAATATCAGTTTGATGCGAGATTATCCGGGTGGAATTTGGGAAGCGTTGTTCACCAATACCAGTAATGACGGCGGTCAATCGTGGACCGTGTCGGGAGCCGCATCAAATACGGCAAGAATCCGAGTGGTTAGTGTCAATTTTCCCTCCATCGGCGATACTTCAAATGCCAATTTCGCCATCGTACAGCCGACCATTTCTGTCACGGCACCAAACGGAGGGGATATCTGGCTGTCGGGCACGAACCGTTCGATCACCTGGACGTCCCAAAATCTGAACCAGAATGTGCGGATTGAACTCAATCGGACATTCCCGAGTGCTTCCTGGAGCACACTCACATCCAGCACATCCAACGATGGCGAGTTTCAGGTAACGGCTGCCGCACCACTGTCGAACACCTGCCGGGTGCGCATTACCGCCGTAAACAATGCAGCCGCCTCCGATACATCGGATAACAATTTTGAGATTACGGTGCCAACACTTACGGTACTCTCACCAAACGGCGGAGAGAGCTGGGACATCGGTCTTCAGCACTCCATTCTGTGGACTTCGACGAATTTGACGGGAAATGTGCAGGTCGAATTGGGCCGCGACTATCCGACGGCAAGCTGGACAACGATTGCGTCCAATACGGCAAACGATGGTGCTCATGCATTCCAATTGCCTTACCCGAGCTCCGCGCAAACGCGTGTGCGCGTGCTCAGTTTAGACTTCCCTGCCGTCGGTGACACGTCGGACTTGGATTTTGTGATTCCGCCGCCGCCGCTGGATTCACTGCCCGGTGTGGCCGGGAGTCCTTTCCCGTTCGATGACGATGTGAGTATTCCGGCCGCGCCGATGATCTCATGGTCACCGGCGGCGCGGGCGCTAACGTACGATGTTTACATTTGGCCGGACACGGCAGCGATGCCGCCGGCTCCCACGGCGTCCAATATTCCGAATTCGTACTATCAAGTTGCTCCGCCGCTGCTCTCCGGCCGACTGTATAACTGGTATGTCATTGCCAGAAATATTTTCGGAGAGACGCCCGCACCGGTTTGGTCATTCACAACACGCTTCCTGCCAGATTTGCGGGTTGATACGGTCATCGTATCGCAGGCATGGTCCGGCCAGCCGCTGCATGTAGAGTGGAAGATTACAAATCACGGCCCGGGTTCAACCAATACACCGGAGTGGTTTGACCGCTTGTGGCTGTCGCCCGGACTTGGCGTGGACATTCATGAACCCGAGCATCTGCTGATGGGGACGATTGGCAACGTCAGCGCGCTGGCGCCGGGGGAAAGTTACATCAGCTCGGCCAATGTGCAGATTCCACTCGATCATGTCGGAGACTATTATGTCTTCGTGATCACGGATAACATTGACGCCTACCAGCTGGATTTGCAAAACTGGTGCGGACTCGCGCATACGTATGGACCCGTGACGGAAATAAACGAGTGCAACAATTTCGACTATCTGCTGATTGACATCAATGCATCCGAAACCCCTGACCTGCAGGTGAACTCACTGCGGACAACGCCGGCCTATCCGAATGAGGTATCGTCCGGCGGCATTGTGACGGTCGAATGGACAGTGGTCGACTCGGGTGAAGTGCCGACACCTACGGCGACCTGGAGCGATGGTATCTTCCTTTCCCCGGATTCGCTGCTGAATGGATCGGATCAGCTCTTGGCGCTGCAGGTACACAACGGGATTCTTCAGGCGGATTGCACATACACGGCCATCAGAAATGTGACAATTCCCGCGGCCATCGAAGGGACTTATCATTTGATTGTGAAGACGGATGTCAACAATCAGATTTTCGAGTATCAGAACGAACTGAACAACGCCGATCCGTTTGCGCCGGTCCTGATTACGCTGGCACCGCCGCCGGATTTGCTTGCAGAAATGATCGTGGCGCCGGAGGCGGCATCGAACCGCGAAGTGATCAACGTGAGTTGGCGGGTTCGCAACGTGGGCGCCGATTCCACCGTGCAGTCCAACTGGTCGGATCGGGTTTACTTGTCCAACGATGCAGTGCTAAGCACGCAAACCGACGATGTGCTGGGTACTTTCGGGCATAGCGGAGTTCTGCACCGGGACAGCAGTTATAACCGGCAGGCGACCGTTTCCATTCCGGCCGGATCTGCGGGTACGAAGTACATTCTGGTCAAGACCGACTATGCAGATCAGGTTTTCGAGAATTCGGTTGAGGCAAACAATGTTGGCAGCAGTGCCTCCACGATTCTTGTGATGAATGCCGATCTTGCCGCCATGGAAGTCACGGCACCGGCGGGGGCAAATTCCGGGCAGCCGATGACGGTAAACTGGACGGTGGAAAACCATGATCAGGGTGACCTTGTCAATGCATCGTGGAGCGACCGCGTTTATTTGTCTCAGGATTCCGAATTCAACGGGCTCACCGCAACGGTCGTCGGCACCTTCACACAAAACACAACCGTTGGCAGCGGATTGTCCTATTCCCGGCAGCAGGACGTGACCGTTCCGAACGGGATATCCGGCATGTACTTCGTCTATCTCAAGACCGATGCGACTGACTTGATTTTTGAGAACGGTGCGGAGTCCAATAACATCGTGCGCAGTGCGCAAGCGGTGAATATTGCGCTCAGTGCGTGGGCCGACCTGCGGATTGCATCCGTTGCAGTTCCCATTGAAGCCACTGCGGGATCCGAGCTCGCGGTCACGGCGACCATTGCGGACAGCGGCATTGCGGCGGCCTCGGCGGCGCTGTGGACGGACAAACTCTATTTTTCGCAGAGTCCGAGTTGGAATCCGGCATCCAATACCGAGATTTCAAATATAGTTCACAGCGGGCCGTTAAATTCTCTGGCATCCTATGTGGTGTACCGTGAATGGACGATACCGCCTGCCGCTCAGGGAACCTACTATGTTTACACGCAGACCGATGTGAACAACAGTGTGTTCGAGCATACCGGCGAGACGAACAACATTCTGCGAAGTGATCCGATTCTGGTCAATCCGTATCCGCCTGTGGATTTGGATGTGACTTCGGTTGTTGCGCCTGGAGCGGTGCAGTCGGGGCAGACCTATCCGCTGGAATGGACGGTCGAAAACATCGGCAGCGCGCGTACCTTAGTGACTTCGTGGGTTGACGCGGTATACATTTCCTCGGATGCATCTTATTCCCCCGGTTTTGACATCCGGCTGGCAACCGCCACGCGCTACGGATCATTAAACAGCGGCGAGGAATACACCGTTCAGCGCAACGTTTCCATTCCGAACGGCCTGTCGGGAATCTATTATTTTCTGGTGCGAACGGATACGGCCACGCGAGTCGTCGATGTGAATCCGTCCAACAACCTGAATTCAGACGCGCTGACCGACATCGCGCTCACGCCCTGGGCGGATTTGCAAGTCATGTCGTGGACGGTACCGGATACAGGAACCGCGGGGCAATACCTGCACTGCGGTTGGACCATTCAGAATAATGGAACGGGAACTACGCTCCTGT
>CAZVXJ010000010.1:0-26600 GCA_964631675.1 uncultured Alphaproteobacteria bacterium | reverse complement strand
ATAAAACTCGAGAGCCTAACGAGCTCGTTCCCCACTGGTCTGAATGTGCTGATCTTCAACCGCATCCATCACAATTCAGCCTCAAGCGAGGGTGGAGGTGTGTTTGCCGAACTTATGACGATCAATGTGCTCATCGCCAATACGATCGAAAATAACACCTCGGACGACGAGGGCGGTGGATTTTACGCCGATGAGTTTTCCGTTAACGTGCTGATTGGAAACAAGATTGTCGAGAACACGGCGGCTGTGCGCGGCGGAGGTGCGTCGTTTCATCCTTACAGCACCACCTACCTGCGCAGCAACAAATTCTCCGACAACAGCGCGCCCATCGGCGGCGGAGTTTATCTTCCAACCGGGTTTCCGCTCATTGCTTCTCACAATACGTATCGCGGAAACATTGCGACGGTTGGCGCTGGGGGCGGTATGTACGATGACGGCTCAAATCACGTGGATTTTGAGCGCGAATACTTCAGCGGAAATCAGGCAGCCACCATATCGGGAGGTTATCACCAAACAACCGAGCTTCCCGGTGGGCATACCTACGAGCTGAGCAAGTTCCGATTCAAAAAGAACTATGCTCCGACGGGCGGAGCAATCTATATCACGCCCGGCTGGAACCGTGTGCGATTGCTGGGCTGTACGTTCGATGGCAACTGGTCCGACACGGAAGGCGGTGCCGTGTGGCTGCCACCCGATCAAACCGATATCGCATTCCTCGGTTGCAATTTTCTCGCGAATCACGCGCCGGTGGGGAGCGCAGCTTTCTTTGTTAAAGATCCCGGTATATCAAGTCTGGTCTACCTCTTCAATTCAACTTTCTCGACCAACTTTGTGACGAGTGCGAATGGCGGAGCGTGTTATTTTGTAACCACCAACGGGCTATTGGATGTTCGAATAGATTCATCTTCATTTACCGACATCAATCAGACTCCGTACAATGGAGGGGCCTTGTTTGTGGCGGGACCGAATACACATCTCGACGTCCACGCGAGTTTCTTCAAGCACAATCAGGCCGATCGCAGTGGTGCGATCTGGGCACCCGCAATTCCCGAGTTTCGCATTCGCAATTCGACGTTTCAAGGCAACTATGCAGCCCGCGGAGGCGGCGCCGTGTGGTACCCGGACGGTGATTACACAAACTTTACGATTGATTCGAGTTGGTTTGAGGGAAACTTGACCCCCGAACGCGGCGGTGCGCTGTGGGTCAACGAGCAGGCTAAAATCCTGATCACTTCAACCGTCTTTAGCGGTAACCACGCCGACAGCGGCGGTGCCATTGCGGTCACTGATTCGGGCACAGCCATACGGCTGCTGAACGACTCGCTCTTCAGCAATCAGGCGGCCAAAGTCGGTGGAGCGCTATGCGTTGCCCAAAAGGCCAATGTGGACACTCTGTCAGGCTGTGTGTTCAGCGGCAACGTTGTGGAAGATGCGGGGGCGCTGGCCACGATTTCCGAAGGTCTCGGCGGCGCAATCTACATTCACAGCAGTTCGTATGACGAAGATATTGTCAACTGTGATTTCAACTCCAATGATGCAAAGTACGGTGGCGCCATTGCTCTGGACACCTTCCGCGTTCCATTCAGAATTGTCGGTTGCAGCTTTGTTTCTAATGGAGCCGACCGGGGCAATACGGGAGTCGGTGCGGGCGGAGCCATCTTCATTAACGGCCCGAATCTGAACATTACAGTTGGAACTCCGGCTATTGGGGATGCGAATCTCTTCTCCACCAACACGGCGGAAGATGGTGGTGCCATTGCGGTATTTGGAGGATCATCACCCAACATTTGGAACAACTGGTTTGAATACAATAAGGCCGATCGCAATGCCGACGGCTCCGGAATGGGAGGAGCCATTCTTGCGCAAAACGACCGCAGCGACCTGATCATTGGCGGAAACGCTGTGCAGAATGAGGACAACACATTCGCGTTCAACATTGCCGGCACTTCCGGTGCGGTGCGACAAGGACGCGGCGGCGCAATGGCTGCACGTCGCGGTGCAAGTCCGGTGATTCGCGGCAATCATCTCTATTTCAATGGTGCGACTTTTTCCGGAGCCGGTATAGCCGACTCCACCAACCAGGTCGATAGCACGATCATTGGTGGTGTCAATGACGGTGAACTGGTGCTGGCCATGCATGAACCGGTGCCGTTTACCACGGTACAGTGGGGAAATCGGATCTTCAACACTTGCGGCGACATTCCGGTCCGTTCGCCGGTGTTGCCGCAGTTGCCTGAAGTCAGCGACTCCATCACCATCTGTTGCTGCTATAATGGAACCGGTGCCATCTATCAAGTTGCCTTTCCTGCGGTGGATTGGCAGCCAGATTCTACCTTCGAGTACGCAGAGGCGGCAGAAGAGGAGTTTCTGTATTGCAGTCCGATCGATGACCCGGAGATAGAAGTTACACCGGCTTTGATTGCCCAATTCCAATCGCAAGTAGTTCCGGATTCAGTCAGGTGGCCTGCAGAACAAGACAGTTTCTGCTTCAACTGGCCGCTTGAAATGCCGCTGTTCCCGGACAGTGATTGGGTTCCGGATACGGTTTCGTGGAGAGTCGAGCCGCTGCGTAGCGGACCCTGGGGTCGTGATCAATATGAAATCTGGGCACGAATGGGGGAGAGCAGAAACCGAAACTCGCTGGATGAAGATCCATTTGTGGATACGCTGACCATACTCGAACCATGTGATGTCACCGGCAACTACGTTCCATTGTTCGGCGGAGGAATTTCGCTGGAGGGAGTCGCGCGGCCTGTTGTCCTCGGTAATCTGATTGATCACAACTGCGCAGATTCCATCGGAGGCGGAATCTGGGTGGATACGACCGCAACCGGCGCGCGAATTGGTATCGCGGATACGCTGCCGAACCCGGAGACAACGGATCATAAGAATTTCATTCAACGAAACGCCGCACCCGATGGGGGTGGTCTCGGCTTTACTCGCAGCTGTTGGGCCGTCATGCAAAATAACGTCGTCGGCGGCACTCCAGGGGGCCTGGGAAATCTGGCGTGTAATCGCGGAGGCGGGCTGTACATTACCGGACGTTCCCACCCCGCCATCGGAGATACGGCACTAAGCAGAAATAATCTCGTCAAGAGCAACAGATCCTACCTGGATTATGGCGGAGGCTTTGCCGTCAATGCACTCGCTTATCCACTCTTGCGCGGTAACCGCATTTTTCAAAATCGCTGCGGCGACCGCGACCCGTGGCTCTCGGCAGATCCAATCACGGCCGACGGCGGCGGTATTGGTGTTTTGGGAGCCGCCCCCGATGTTCAGTACAATTGGATTATCGACAATTTTGCCTGTGATGAGGGTGGCGGACTGTCGCTGGAAAACAATACGGGAACCGTTCGGCACAATACCATTGCCGTCAATGACGCGTTCAATGGAGGAAGCGGAGCGCGATTTGCCGGGACGTTGAATTTCAGCTTCCGCGACAACAACATTGTCTCCTACGGACCGTGGGAGTCCAGTGGAATTTACACGCAATCCGGAAGCCTGCCTGCGACATACTCGTACAACAATGTGTTTTCACTGACCGCCCGCGACTTTGAAAATTCATACATTGATCCCGACTGTTATCAGGGTAACTCTTCGGTTCCGGCGCTGTTCGTTGATCCGAAACGAGACGACTACCGGCTGGCGACAAACTCACTCCTGCGGGGCGCAGCATCGGATGGCGGAGATATCGGTTGGAATTATCCGCTCGCGGCTCCCGTGAATCTCACGCTGGACACTCTGTGGGTCTTTGACGGACAGAGCATTCAGACGGCGATTAACTTGGCCTCGTTCGGAGATATTGTGCTGGTGGACTCCGGCGAGTATCAGGAAAACCTGACTCTGAAAAACGGCGTGATTGTAAAAGGAATCGACGGGCCGGATTCCACTCGCTTATCTGCAACATCGCCTGTGGTGACGCACGTAACGGGAGATTCACTCCACCACACGACGTCCGTTTCGGGATTCTGGTTTGATGATTCGAGGCGTGCGCTCGAGCTCAGAGGCAACAGTCGTCCCTACCTGTTCCAAAATGTGTTTTATCGCTGTGATACCGCCATTGTTCAACGTGACAGCTCGGTCTCGTGGATACAGCACAATTCATTTGATGATGGCGGTCTTGACATTTACAATGTTGACAGCCTTGCGGTGCTGAGCCACAACATTTTCTCGAGGTCTAATGTCAACTTGACCACAAAGCCGTCACAAGTTCCCGATGTCATGTACCCTCATGCGCGGCGAAATGATTTTGAAGATGGCGATCCGACCGGCAATCCGTACAATATTGCCGTAGACCCAAGATTCCGTTCGGTCAGTGACTTGCACCTGCGGTGCGATTCTCCCTGCCGCCCGGGGGTGACAGCAGACTCAAGTCTGATTGGAGCGATGGACTACGAGCTGGACTTCGTGCTGACGGGTGATCGCACTGCCTTCGGAGGTGCCACTGATACAGTGAGTGTCCCGTTTGAAATCGTGAACCCGCGCAACTCGAATACGACCGTGAATATCGTTCTGTCGGATTCCATGGGCTGGCTCTTGCCTCCGACAGCTTTTTCCCTAACCCTTCCAGCACGACGCGACTGCGTTTTTACTGCGCGCGTCCTCGTGCCGATCTCAACTCCGACAGGACTCGTGGATACGGTGGGTTGCCGTGCCAGTGTGGGAGCGAATATCTGTGATCGCGACAGCGTGCGTGGGTTTGTGGTCGTGGATTCCACTTCGCTGATCGCGCACCTTGTTGTGCGTCGATCAGCGAACAACGCGGTGTTGAATTGGCTTCGGTTCGGCGGGATAGGTTGCACCTACGGCGTTTACGCAACAGTCAATTTGGCGCAGCAATTCAATCTCATTGGCCAAACGACGGATACGACCTATACAGATGTGGGTGCGATTTCCCTTCAGCCGCTTAAGTTCTACCGAATAGAAATCCTGACGCACCTGGCACTGGACGACGAACCTGACCTTCCACCAGTGGCTCGCTAATAGCAGAATGATTTCGTAAATCACCTGTATGTGAACGGTGAGCGAAGCCCAGCGGTTGTAGGCATTTCTCCTGAGAAGTCCCTGTTAACAGTAATGTTAACAGGGACTTCTTGCTCTTGGGCCCATCGATAACGCCACATTGCGATCCTGAAATACCCTGACATCAGAGCAAAAAGATAATGCTACAATCTGCTCACACACCGCTCACACTCATTGTTAAAATGAAGCAATATGATAACTAACGAACATATATAACGATAGTGTTTTTATTCTATAAATAATCAAGCATAACAATTGATGAAATCACAATTAAATGTGAATGACTAACTCTTGACAAAATACAATCAATCGTGTTCCAAAATTTTGCATACATTCTAACCTTTTTCAGAGTGCAGGGTTACGGACACCCTCCTAAAATATCTGAATCTTCAGCCTGAAACTGCACGCGGAGTTGTAACTCAGCACTCTGGCCATGCCCTTGGCTGGATCAAAGCGGGGGTCCGATCGGAATTCCATCAGGATTGTAATTGACGGTAACGCAGGCCCTTATTCAACATTAAACATATATGATTTACCATCAAGAACAGACTGCTCTGGACAAGTTACCAATGTGAATTCTCTCGTCTGTGGTGCCCTACCACAATCGGTTGGTCGCATTTCCCCGCTCGCAGCACAACAGAGGATTCTAACCCGTGGCATTGGCTGAAGCATTTTTGTGTTCACTTTGACGAGATTAGTGCACAGTCTTCATGATAAACTCTGAGTTAGTCGACAGAGCATAGACTTTTTGTGCTTAATAGTGACTAAACTGCTCTTATGCTTTTCAATGCATTTAGATGGCAGGCAGAATGTAAAATGTGACTTAACACGTCATATTAATAATCTACTGCGATTTAACGGTTTAGTTAGTAATTCTTAAATAAAGAAGTTATTCTATAGCTAACAAAAGATTGCTTTTGATTTCTCTTGACTCTTTTTGATAAGTTTATTACATTTAAGCACTGACCGTTCTGCCTTTGGCCGGACTATCAGCCAGACAATGTGTCAATTATGACGATGCGCGCGACTGGCATTCTGAGTCAGCAAGGCGCGGCAATCAGTTAGTCAAGTTATAGAAAGCGATAGGATCAACCGATGACATGTTCGCGGCATTGGCTGTGGGTTTGGGTGGCCTGCGCATTTGTTTTTTGTTTTGCTAGTGGCCCCGCAGTCTGTCAGGAAACTACGCGTGAGAATGATCATATCAGGAATCCGCTCGATGACACGGGCGGATTTATTCATTTTGTACCATCTCTGACCCACGTGCTCGCGTGCGATACTTTCCAGATTGCGCTGACAGGTACCTTCACCGATGCGCGGGTTTGGAGTCTTGATCTCTTGTTCGACAATCCGCCCCTGGTACTGCTCTCTGTCATTCCCGGACCCCACACCAGCTTACATGTGATGCCACACCTGTTGGACGGTGATACGCTGTTCATCGACGGCTTCTTTCATCCGAACTTCAGTGGCAACACAACACTGGCGACACTGGTGATGACGACCATTTTGCCGCCCGCTGATGATACTGGGCGTGTGGGATTCATGACCGGAGAAGGGTTCAGCGGAACATCCGACGATCCCGAGCCAATTCAAATTAGTGGCGACACTTCCTATGTATTCATAGAAGCCACTCCACCTGAAATCCCCAGCCAGGTCATCATTGACGTCCTCCCCTATGCCACACATGACGATTCGATTCTGGTGATGTGGCGCCGCGTGTTCTACGATGTGGACGGCGACACGTTGATCAATCCGCTCTACCGTGTATTCCTGACCGATGTTCTGAACAGTGATCTCGATACGGTACTGGTGGGGGTCACGCCGGATACTTTTTATTACAGTACCTATGTTCAGAATACTTTCCAACCCGGAGATACCGGCGTCGTCAACGTCGGCGTCTTCCAAGTCAGAGCACGCAAGACTCAGCCGTAGAGACCGTTTCATCTGATTGCAATTCAGAGCTTGTTGCGGCAGCCGTCGCAACCAGTTCGCAGGATATACTTCCGACAACCATAATCTAATTGAAAGAGAGAAAGCCATGAGGACTCGAGCAGTTTTTTCGCTGTTGATTTCACTTTTGATTGCATTTGCCCTACCTGGGGTTGTGCAGGCGGTCGAAATAAACACCTCCAGCTTGTCCACTAACGGCTGGTACTCGGATGACACTCGTGCAGATGGCAGTGGCGTCCAAGCGGCCGGCACGAATCTCAAAAGTCTGACGCTTACCGCAATGCCTGAGGCGGGTTCGGGTAATCCGGCCCATGACGCTGACATTCTCGCTCAAATTCTGTTTGGAGCGGCTCCAGCTGGGCTTCCGGGCGGCACGCATCCGGGATCTATCAATCTATTCATTGACGCAGTAGGGGGTGGAGCGGGCAAGTCGCAAGTTAGCCATCGCAAGGATGACCTATCAGGCCATGCGTCTGGAACAGCCTTGGACGATCTGGGATTCTTTGTTGACTACTATTGGATGGGCAATGGTCCCTCGACATTCTCGGCATCTTTCAAAATTGGGTTTAAGACATCTGAGTTCGGTTCTGCACCTGTATCTTCGCGAACAGGCGAAAATGTATGGGACAAATTGCTGATCTTTGAGCCCAATAATCTTGGTGGTCATCCATCGAATGGTACGTGGTGGCACGAGCAGGTCAGCCGAACTTCCGGTACTTGGTGGCTGTTTGATCGTGTAAGAGGATATGGTGGCCAGCCGCAATATACACTGGCCGCAATGGAAGCCTCCACGGACAATTACAACGGCAATGGTGCCTATCCGACGTACGGTCAGATGTACGATCTGATGACGGGTGGTATTATCACAACAGTGCAATTCGGAATCGGGTCCGGGAATGCGGGCGCGAATGTCTACGTTAATCAGGTTGAAACAAGTTTCTATCGCCCAGGAGACGTTACTACTTTTGGTCCGGGCTATCGCGTGCACAATATTACGCAAGTAACGGATTACGTAACCATTCAATCCGCCGTGAACGCTGCCAATTCGGGGGACATCATTGAAGTGGATCCTGGAATATTCCCGGAAGGCATTGTCACGATAGGAGTGAATCTGACCATACAAGCCTCGAATACGGGACTCCCGCCAACTATCACTCCCACAGCTAACACTCCTGGTATTGGCAGCCAAGATCCCAGTGCAGGCTGGTTTGTGGTGAACAGTGGCATTACCGCGAACTTTCACTACCTGAATTTTGATGCCAGCGGAAAGAACATCGGCCATGTCATTCACCATCAGGGACCCGGAACAATAACTCATTGCTCGTTTAGCAACGTCTACTGGGCATTGAATTATGGATTGGGTGTGGTATCGCGTGGATCGTATGCCTTCGAAATTGCGAACTGTACGTTTTCAAACATCGAGCGTATTGGAGCCCACTTCAATCATTACACAGCTTCGCCGAAACTCTATCACGACAACATGTTTGTAGGAAAAGGCGTCGGATTGAGCATCAACTACGCATGTGAAGTCGAGCGTGAAGCAAACGTACTTGCCGAAAACAATGTAGTATCGTTGTGCACTGGAGTCGCGGGTGACGGATCGACTTCTGCAGCATTTTTGGCCACCACCTATTTCGGCGGTGCGAATCCCACAACATTGGAAGCTCATGGCAATATCCTCTCTAACAACACTGCTGGTTTTGCAATAGGTTATGATGGGGGGGACGTAGCGGAAGTTACCGCTACGGAGAATAACCTAGAGGGCTGTGACTATGGTATGACTAGTGTTTCGTCTGTGCTGGCCGAAGCCACGCTGAACTGGTGGGGAGATGTAGATGGACCCGATCCAATCCTGTTGCTGTCGGCCTCCGGGCGTCCGCGACCGATGGACGTGGACGAACCGCTGCCAGCGCGGAATCTCGACGAAGGAGTGGATGGTAATGTACACTTCTCTCCGTGGATTGCGTCGAGTGGTACCGACAATAGTGGCGCACCGGGCTGGCAGCCAAATCAGTCGGTGCTTGGCGTGTCCACCAACGGCACGATACAAGAGGGAATAGATCTGGTAAGCGGTTCGACAGTTAACATCTATCCCGGAACCTATATCGGTCAATTGACTGCAAGTGGCTTTGCTACACTGAATCTGATTGGAATGGGAGCGCTTCCCAGTGACGTTGTCATCAAGGGCACGGCTGGGATGACTGCATTCAATGGTGACAGAAAGGCAGTACTCGCGATTCTGTCCTCAACCAATGTGACGGTCACAAATCTGACCATTGACGGTGACAACCTAGGTAATTCCAATTACCGGATGTATGGTGTTGCCTATTGGAATTCAGGCGGGTCGATGACTAACTGCAGGGTGCTTCGCATACAGGATAATCCGTTCTCCGGTACTCAGCACGGTGTTGGTGTGTATGCCAACAACAACAATATCGGCACACCGACTGTGAATTTGACAGACGTGCTGATTGATGACTTCCAGAAAAACGGCACCGCATTTGTCGGAGTTGGGTTGACCGTGAACTGCACGCGCGTGAATGTTGTCGGTGCAGGCTCGACGAGCATTACGGCGCAGAACGGCATTCAATACTCCTTCGGCAACGGTGGTTCGATTAGCGACTGTGATGTGAGTGGCATCGATTACACGGGCGCCGGTTTTACCGCAGCTGGTATCCTCCTGTTTAATGCAGCAGCAGTTGATATTGACAGCGGAACCACGCTGGTTAACTGCGAGACATCTGTCTATGCGCTCGACAGCGATTTCGACTTTGCCGATGGCGCGGTCAATAGCAATTCGAGTGACGGCCTCGCACTACTGGCATACAATTCTTCAGCGGCTTTGTCCGTAAATGTGCGGATGCCGCAGTTAATGCTGGAGGAAATCGAACAACGGCGCGGTTCCAATCTGGATGCCAACCAGACTGTTTCCATAACAAACTCGACAATTACCGGCACGAATATGGCCGGTTCAGTCGGTGTGTATGGATATTCAGATGGTGACAACCTGACAATTACCGTGGACAACAACGAAATCACGGCCTGGGACAACGGAATCTATCTTGAGGCGGATGGTGGTACGGTTGGTCCAGCTACTGTCACAGATAACTATCTGGCCAATACCTCCAACGCTTACGACAACACCTCCGGTCATACATGGGATGCCAACTGTTATTCGGATTACGGGGTGAACGCCGGTTATCCGGGAACCTATGAGATCACAGGAGCGACTCCGGTGAACGTTGATAACAACCCCAATGTCAACAATTGCGGTGACATCGACTTCCTCGCCAGTGCGTGGATTGGCTGTTTTGGTGGATCCTGCCCGAAAGATACGTTATACCTGACGTTCAATCAGGAAGACATGGTCACGGGCAAAATATTTGTCAAGCTGCCTGCGGAGTTTGATGCAGACTGGGCCATTGACGGCGGCTACCCGGGTGCGAACCACAACGTTGGCCCGGCGACAAACATCGCGACCAATTTGCTGCCGGCACTTTGCAACGCACGCCGCTCTGCACTGAACGAACTCGAAGTGAACGTGGCGTGGAACATCTCCCTCGGCGGGAGTCAGGATCTAACGGGAACACAGTACATTGCATGCATACCGATCAAAAATGTATCCGGCACGCATGGGAATACGTACTCCATTACCGGCGACAGCTCCCGATTCAGGGACGTCAACGCTGTCTGGTTCACGAATGCATTCATGCTCGGCAGCGTGGACATTACCGTCGACTGTCAGGTCCCCGTGGCATCGTTTGCGAACAATTCAACCTGCGCCTTTGCCTCGGCCGCGCAGATGATCGGTGATTTCCCGATCAGCGTCACTCGCGGCGCCGGACAATCCCCGCTGTACTCTGTCACCGTAACCTATGGACCGAACACGTTCACACTCGTTCCGCCACCTGTGGTGGGAGACTATGTCAATGCGACATTCCCGGATGCAGGGCAAGCGGCTGCCATCTGGGCTTGGATGACCACCGATGGATGCTATACCATCAACCTGAACTACTCCGACACGGAATGCAATTCAGGCACGATCCCGATCACAATTGTGAAGGATACGAGTCCGGCTGTCTACACCACCCAGACTCATATTAACACGGCCTACGTGTACAATAATACAACCGGGCCAACCTTACTCGATGACAACATCGAGGTGTGCTGGACGCTCTGGACGAACAGCCTGTGCGAAGCGAACACCGGCACCTTGTACATCAGCAGCACAGCGGTAGGTCCGTGGACGAGCCTGAGTGCACTTTCCGCAGGTACTCAATGCTACCTCACGTCTGATGGAGAAGCCGCCTCAGTGTGGGCTTGGATTCTGGGCATCTGGCCGACCAGCAACAATGTGCAGCGCACCTTCTACTTCAAGGTCGAAGACTGCGCCGGAAACGCTGTTGTTTCCAATGCCTATACGATCTGGATTGACAACGTTGGGCCGACTGCGAACACGGTTAGTTTCTTTGATGCACGCCCTGCCAATCAGGCTGTCTGGCTGAAATGGGCATGGACCGCTTCGCCTGCAGAAGCTGTGAAGATGGAAGTCTGGCGCAGCGACGATGCGTCCAGTGAATATCCGACCTATGGAAGTGCATTCCATGATATCCTTGCCAACTATCCGACGGTTTATCCGCCGGCCGGATTTGTCAAAGTTGTGGATCAGGCCATGGGTGGAGGAGTAACTTCGGCGGCTTACACCGGCGCCCCGAATGACCACAACTTCGCTCTCGACTACTGGCTGGACGACGGCCGCGTTTTCGGTGGCGTCTTGCCTGGCTGGCCGAATGGTACCGAAGAGCGCGATGTGTACCGCTATGTAACTTTCGTGCAGGATATCGGCGGCAACTGGTCATCCAGCGCAGTGGATCCCCACTGGACATCGCCGCCCGGAAATGCCGATCGTTCGACGAACTATTGGCTCGGTGACTTTGCACCGGTAAGCGCGGCAGGTCTTCCGGGTTCGCGCGGATATGTAGATACCGATGATTTGGGATTCCTTTCAACCCATTACTTCACTGCTCCCGCAGGTTCGCCATTCTGTGATATTGGCCCCGAGACAGAAGAAAACGGTGTCGGCAAAGGCATTCCTGATCCGGATAATGAGGTGGACTTTGATGATCTGGTTCCATTCAGCTTCCTCTATGGAATCGCTGCACCGGTAGGACTTCCCGGAGAATTCCGGGTCAATCCGGTACCCAATAGCCGTCCCTTCCCGAATCTTGACAATGTTCCCACCATCATCGCGGAACTCAGCAGCGATGTTGTTCGGGTGGGAGAGGAATTTGACGTGACTATTTCCGTGAGAGGAAATGACCAGAGTCTGAAAGCGGTCGAAACCGAATTGACATTCGATCCAAACGTTGTGGAGCTTGTCTCCGCCTTAGAGGGTGTTGTCGAGTGTGTGAACGGTGTGCCGTGGATCAAGACTCAGCTTAAGTCGGGCCATAACGACAAAATTGGTGTCGTGGCTGCAGCTCTGGGCGAGGAAGCACTGATAGCCGGCAACGACGAGATTGCAGTGCTGAAGTTCCGTTGGCTGGATAACAACGCAACAGGCACGACACTTGCAATTTCGTTCATTAAGATGGCCGACATCTCGGGTGCAGTCTACGAGACAACAGGTTCCAGTTTGCCGATCGGTGCGACGGGCGCTATTCCTGCCTCTTTCGCACTCTATCAGAACTATCCGAACCCGTTTAATCCCACCACAAGCATCCGTTTCGATCTGCCTGAAGATGCCAGTGTGCAGCTGGTGATTTACAATGTCATGGGCCAGGCGGTGCGCACTCTGATTTCAGGCACAATGCCGGCCGGAGCTCACCATGTGTCGTGGGACGGCCTGAGTGACGATCAACGTGCCGTTGGAACCGGACTGTACATCTGCAGGTTTAATGCGAACGACTTCTCAGCCATCCAGAAGATGATGCTGACTCGCTAATTGGTATACTCCTTGGTGTTGTAAACCAAGTCCCCCGCCACCGGATTGCTCCGGTGGCGGGGCGATTCGTATACGGAAAGACCCATGCTCAAGAAATCCGCTGCACTACTTGTCTTATTGTTAATTCTCGTCTCCTCGAGTGTGTACGGCGTTGACTTCTATTTTGTTCAGGACTCGACCTACGGTGGCTTGGGCGATACAGTAACGCTTTCAGGTAGAATCGGGCCATCGGACACGCTCCGGAGCTTTACGATCTATCTCTACAATGACACCACTCTGATTGATCTGGTGCCCCCGGCTACCGCAGGGTCATTGATTGCCGGACACTCCGGACTGCAATTCGATTACTTTGACCATCCGCCCAACGCTCCGCACAGGCTTGAAATCGGGGGCACCATTTTCGGCACGGATTTCTGGGCCGGACCCGGCGAACTGTTTCAGGTGCGCTTTGTACTCCGTGGCTGTGGTGATGTGCCGCTTCCTGCCGATGTTGGTTTCCGGCGCCCGAATGGAACGTTTATCCTTGGAAACTACGATGCACCCGTATTTCTCATCTGTGACCGTGTGCCCGCGAGTGCCAGTGAACTGGTCATCTATCGGAATAATCCGGTTTCCATGATCCTGCACTGGGGAGCGGTGACGCAGGATACACTGGGCAGGTTGCTGCTTGGCCCGCCGGAGTACTTGGTCTATCGTCAGCAAATTGAGCCGCTGCTCCTGCCGCCGGTGCTTATCGCGACCGTCTCAGATACGTTCTATGTGGATCCGCTGGATGCTGCAGATGAAAATGTCTACCATGTGGTGACACAGAGCTCACCTTGACGGCTTGAATAAATCATTAAACTGGAAACCCCGCCGGCATGATGCCGGCGGGGTTTTTCTCATTCGTTAAGGTTAGAAAGGTGTACGCTCGTTAGGTCCACACTACTCGATTGCCGCCAGCGCGTCGCGCGCGATGTCGATGGTCTGCTCAATCTGCGAATCCGTATGCGCGGTAGACACAAACCAGCATTCAAAACCGGACGGCGGCAAATGCACTCCCCGATCAAGCAGCGCATGAAAGAATCTCCGGAATCGTGCGTGATCCGCAGATTGTGCATCGGAGTAGTTGTGTACGGGTTGATCGGTAAAGAACAGCGTGAGCATCGATCCGACTCGCTGTACAATTGCGGGGATATGAGATTCCTTGCAGGCATCCGCAAGCCCCTGCTCGAGCCTCGCCGATTTGCGCTCCAGATCAAGGTATGCCGCCTCGTCAAGCTTGGCAAGAGTGGCCAGTCCGGCACTCATTGCCAGCGGATTTCCCGACAGCGTGCCTGCCTGATACACATTGCCTTGCGGAGCCACGAGAGTCATGTACTCTCGTCTGCCGCCGTAAGCGCCGACTGGCAGACCGCCGCCGATAACTTTCCCGAATGTGACCAAGTCAGGGATAACTCCGTAACGCTCAATCGCGCCGCCTCGGGCAACGCGGAATCCGGTCATGACTTCGTCAAAAATCAGCAGTGCTCCAAACTCATCGCACAGTTTTCGTACGCCCTCGAGAAATCCGGCTGCCGGAGGAATACAACCAACGTTTCCTGCAACTGGCTCAACGATGATGGCCGCAATACTCGTCGGCTCTGACAGGAAGATCTTGCGAACCGAGGCGAGGTCGTTAATCACAGCACATCTTGTGTCTTGGGCTGCACCGGGTGTGACGCCGGGGCTGTCTGGCAATCCGAATGTGGCTAAACCCGATCCGGCCTGCACGAGAAAAGAATCAGCATGCCCGTGGTAGCCACCGGAAAATTTGATGATCACATTGCGCCGTGATGCTGCACGGGCCAGTCGTATCGCACTCATCGTCGCCTCGGTGCCGCTGTTGACGAAGCGTACCATATCGACACCCGGAACTCGCGCAATGATCTCCTCCGCCAAACAAATCTCCGGTGTGGAAGGTGCACCATAGCTGAAGCCCATGTTCACACATGCACGAACAGCTTCCACTACGGATGGTTCCTTATGTCCGAGGATCATGGGACCCCAGCTGCCGATGTAGTCAATGTAGTCGTTACCGTCCACATCGATCAATGTTGATCCTTCGGCATATGCGATTACCGGTGGCTCGCCGCCCACCGACTTGAATGCCCGTACCGGCGAATTCACTCCGCCCGGAAGCACGCGCTTTGCACGCGTAAACCACGATCGGGAAGTGGACATGGGCCTTTCAGTGGAAAGGCTAAGCGTATCCGACATGTTCATGCTCAATTCTCCTTCAGCCATTCGGCGGCCTCTGCCGCGTAATAGGTCAGAACAAAGTCGGCGCCTGCACGTTTGAAAGCAAGTAAAGATTCGAGAATGACTCGTTTGCGATCAATCCAACCCTTTTGCGCCGCCGCCTCGATCATGGCATATTCCCCGGATACCTGATAGGCAGCAGTCACGCGGTGGAACTTCTGTTTGACGGATTGCAGAACATCAAGATATGCTATGCCGGGTTTCACCATCACCATGTCGGCACCCTCTTCGAGGTCCAGTCCAACCTCGCGCAACGCTTCATCGGCGTTGGCCGGATCCATCTGATAGCCGCGCCGGTCACCAAACTGCGGAGCAGAGTCCACCGCAATCCGGAACGGCCCATAGTAAGCCGAGGCATACTTCGCCGCGTAAGACAGGATCGGAATATGGGCATAGCCATTGAAGTCCAGCGCGCGGCGAATTGCGCCAATCCGCCCATCCATCATATCGGAAGGTGCAATGATATCCGCTCCGGCACGAGCATGACTGACCGCGGTCTTTGCCAATAGGATCAGCGAAGCATCATTGTCGACTTCTTTTCCCGCGATGGCACCGCAGTGTCCGTGACTTGTGTATTCACACAAACAGACATCCGTCATGACCAAGACATCGGGCACCACCTGCTTGATGGTGCGAACGGCCGATTGTACTTCTGCATGGTCATCATAAGCCTGACTGCCGACTTCATCCTTGTGTGTGGGAATTCCAAACAGGATTACACCGGGAACCCCGGCATCGTAGCAGCGTTTTGCCATTTCGCCAACGCGATCGACCGACCAGTGATACTGCCCCGGAAGACTGGAAATCTCGTTCTTGATATTGCTTCCGGGTACCACAAATAACGGCTGTACAAAGTCGGCAGCGGCGAGATGCGTTTCACGCACAAGGCGGCGTAGATTTTCCGTGCGGCGCAGTCTGCGCGGGCGGTCAATGGGAAAGCTCATGGTTCAGTTTCTCTAGGATCTCGTCAACGGCATGCTGGTCTTTTCCGGCAAAGGCGACGGTGACGGCGCGGGCCAAAGTCAAATCGTTGCCATCTGCGGCCGCGCGGCGCATATTGGCGATGATCAAGCTCGTGACTTTGTTCATCATCGAGCGCGAGAATTTTTCGACCTCCTCCCGGTCTTCGGGACGAAAGTGCTTGGCCTGCTGCTCGACCTGAGTTGCACGTATCGTTTCCAATGCCGCTTGCAACTGTTGGATGCTTGGAGCGATGCGGTTATCACGATACCACTCGCCGAACGCATGCACTTCTTTTTCGACGAGTTCTTCGGCGCGCAATGCCTCTTTTTGACGCGCTTTGATGTTCGCGGTAACAAGCTCCTGGAAATCATCCACCGTGTAAACGTATACGTCGTCATGTTCCGCAAATGCAGAATCCACATCGCGCGGCACAGCCAAATCGAGGAATAACAGCGGACGCTTACGGCTTTTCAAACTGGTTCCGCATTCATTGACGGTGATGACCGCGGTTGGCGCCGCCGTGGCACTGACGACGACATCCGCCCATGCCAAATCTTCAGCCTTCGGCGGATAACTCGTAATCTCACCGCCGATTTGTTCGGCGAAGCCTGCCGCATGCATCGTCGTTCTGTTGCTGACTCGCCAGCGGCATGCACCTGCATCGGCAAGATACTTCGCCGCGAGTCGTGTGGTTTCGCCCGCGCCTACCAGCAAAAAATTTCTTTCATCGAGTTTGTTGAAGAGTCGCCTGGCAACTTCAATCGCCGCGTAGGCCACGGAGACCGCACCCTGCGAGATGGCCGTGCGGGTTCGAACCTGCTTTCCGCAGAAAATGGCCTGTGTGAACAATCTATTCAGAATGCCGCTGGTGCAGGCAAGTTCCAATGCAGTGTTGTATGCGTTCTTGACTTGGGCAAGAATCTGGATTTCTCCGAGCATTTGCGAATCCAGACCCGAGGCCACTCTGAAAAGATGCCTCACCGTGGCTCCATCGCGGCTCACGTAAGCTGCCTCGCCGTCTTCGGGCTCCAATCCGAAGACATCAATGTATAATGCCCGAAGCTCTGCAGGGTCGAAATGAAACGTGGGAGACAAGTAAAGCTCGGCTCGATTGCAAGTTGAGAGTATGGCGGCGCCTTCGATATTGGGATGCCGCACGAGACGTTCGAGAATGGACGGAAGCGTGTCAGGTGTGATCGCCGCGCGCTCGCGAATGGCGAGTGTTGCCGTGCGATGATTGAGTCCAATCATTTCAAGCTTCACGACTGGCCTCCGAAGAATATCTGTAGTACGGAGCCGGTGATTAAAAGAAAGATAAGAGCGGACATGGCGACGGTAAGGCGCGCCTGCTTATGATCCCCGAACCAGCGCAGGCGTTCCGAAAGCGCGAGCAGCGTCGCAACCACCCACAGGGCGAACATCTCGTGCAGGTGACTGAAGAAACTCGGATTGCCAGACTTTTCGAGAATCATGAATACAATGGCCGAGGCAAAACTCACTGTAATGAGCAACCACCCGAGATACAGCGCTAATGCACGCAGCTTGTGCATCTCGTCCATCGAGGGAAGTGATGAGAACAACCTGCCAAATTTCCGGCTGATCAGCTCTCGTCGCAGCAGCATGGAGCCTGCGCCGTATACCCCACTGCCGAACAGCATCGCCACTCCGGCCATAGAGAGAACGATGTGTACCGCGCTCCAAGCGGAATGCAGCTCATCGGGCGCGCTCGTATGCCGTAATCCGCCCGCAATCCCGAATAGAATCAGAGCAATGACCGTTGCGAGCGGCAGCATCACCAGAATCTTCTGCGAAATACTGCGCTGCACAATCAACTGATCCATCCAGATCAGGAATCCCAGGAATACGCTAATCTGCCCGGCCGTAAGTATCGGAATCTGGCGCTGCTCAGACGTCAGCATCGTCAGCCAGATTGCATAAGCCAGCAGTGTTGCCCAGCCAACGCGTAAAGTGATCCTTTCCAGCACTTCATCGGGCTTATGGTAAAGCGTAATCCAGAGTGCGAGCAGTCCGCCGAAGAAGAGCAGCATCACCGCAGGAAACAGAGTGTAAATGAGCATATTAATTCAGCCTCCACTGCCGAAGCAGATTCTCCGCGACCCGGCTTGCATCTTTCATACAGCCATTGACCGAGACACCGCGATAGGAGGCGCCCGTGAACATCAGGCCGGGTAATTGGCGTTCCAGGAGATCGAGCTTTGCGATTCGATCCAGGTGACCGCGAGTATACTGGGCGATACCTTTCGCATGTCGAATAATCCGTTTGAATACCGGCTCCCGGGTGACGTCGAACAACCGGCGATGCTCAGAGGCGGCAAGTTGTTCCAGCTGGCTTTGACTCAGATTCACGATCTCAGGATCGTGCGCTCCGCCGATCATCGTGCGGAGCATATGCATGTTCTTGGGAGCCTGATTCGGGAATATGGCGTCGCACCAGAGGGAACCGAGCGCACGATAATCTTCTCCACGGGGAATCAGAACACCAAAACCGTCGAGCGGATGCCCCACGTCCTCAATTCTATGACCATGTACCACAACATCCACCGGTGCGAATGGAATGGCTCGAAGGCATTCGGCAGCATTGTAGGAAATGTCCGAAATGATGTTCGCGGCGGCGTAAGATGGACAAGCCAGCACAACCGCGTCTGCGGCGAATTTCCCGTTCTGTGTGATGACTTCATAACCTTCACCATGCAACTTGACGCACTTCACTTCCGAGTCCGTTAGAATGTTACCTGCCAACTCGTCCGCAAGAGTGCTTGTCAACTCTCCCATGCCATTTGCAAAGGTAGTCAAGGTTGCGGCTGCTCCGCCGGGTCCGCCACTCACAGTCCCCAAGCGCCGGGCTTCGCGCCGCTTCGCGATCATTGCGCGAAACAAGCCGCCGTGCTGAGTTTCCATTTCCACCATTTTGGGAAAGACAGCGCGCAAGGACAACTCCTTCGCATTTCCGGCAAAGATACCGGAAACCATCGGATCAATCATGTACTGCGCGAAAGACTCCCCAAGTCTGCGGCGGGCGAACTCGTAGACAGTTTCATCGGATTTGCTGCGCTTGGCGGGTATCGCCGGTTCGAGGGCCATACGCAGTTTCGCTCCTGCCGGCAGAATATCCGAAGACAGGAAAGCGCGCGGGCTCAGCGGAACCTCGCGCATTTGTCCGTGGTGGTAAATAAATCGCTTGGTTGCGTATGCCGAGGCTTTAACCAGGCGACTCTCGAGACCGAGGCGCCTGACAATATCTAGTGTTGCGGGTTCATTGTCCAAAAACCCGTTAGGTCCCCATTCGCATGTGAATCCATCGACAATATCCGTACGGGTTGCCCCGCCGGTAGAGCTCTTGGATTCAAGCAGCGTGATTCGTGGAACTGCTCCGCGTTCACGGGCGAGTGTTCGAATCATGTAAGCAGTCGCAAGCCCTCCAATGCCGCCGCCTGCAATCACGACCCGCGGCCGCAATGGATCAGAAGGTTGCTGCATGACATTTCTCCTGCCAAACACTCAATAACGCTTTGGCAAACTGCGGGTCATCGTTGAATACGCGCGCGCGCACATACTTCCTGACGCCACGACCAACAACCAGATTTTTCGCAACATCATCCAGGTCGTAGAGCGTCTCAAGGCAATCAGCCACAAAGCTCAGCGGCATCATGACAATGGGGCTATCGCTGCTTGACCACTCTTCGAGCACATCAACCATGTACGGTCTTGTCCACTCCAACGGGCCAACATTGCTTTGATACGCCACAATCCAATCAGTACCATGAGGCAATCGCCCGGCAAGCTTCTCGGCGGATGCACTGACTCGATCGGGATAGTCGTCGCCCCGATTAACATATATCTGTGGAATGCCGTGCGCGACAAACATGACTCGCGCGCCCGGTCCGGCCTCAGCAAGTGCACTCTTGAGGTAGCGTTCCCACAATTCAAGGACATGTTCTTCCTGCCCCCAATCCTCAATATGTTCAAATTCGATGTTGAGAGCCTTGGCTGCTCGCTCCACGACTTTCATCACCGATCCGGTCATCGTGTTTGTGTAGTGAGGAAAGAGTGGCAGAATATTGACTTTCTGGACTCCCTTGCCGGCAAGCGCTTTCATTGCATCGTGTATCGAGGGGGACAGGTATCGAAACGCCCAGGCTACTTCCATCGACTCTCCGCGGACAGCCAAATCGTGCAGGATGTTCTGCCGAAGCGCCTCGGTCCAATGGAAGAGTGGGCTGTATCCGCCGAGCGCTTCATAGCGGTTCGCGACTTTCTCTTTGCGCTTCATCGCAATCAGGCTGGCAAGCGGCTTGCGGATAATCGCGGGCAAGTCAATGATCGCAGGGTCGCTGAAAATCTCTCGCAAATAGGGCTGGACATCATTGCGCCGTGCCGGACCGCCCATGTTGATCAGGAGGATTGCTTCAGTCATGGCGAAATTCCTCACACTGTTTTTGAAAAGACGACATGGTTCTGCTCCGCCAGGTAACGGTCGAACGGCATGGCCAGATTGCGCACAAAGAGTTGACCCAATTGAGTGATATGAAATCCACTTTCGGAACTCTCAACCAGCCCAAGCTCTTCAAAGGTGCCAACTTGTCCCATGGCCTGCTTTACGCGCTGCAAGAACTCAGGGCCAACGGAGTCAAACTGCTCCGGAATCCTCACTTCAAGATTGCACATCAGGTGATTGATGATCTGCTTTGTGGCGCGATCGTCATCGCTTAATTCATGGCCGCGTTCGAGGGGAAGTTGGCCCTGCAGTATTGCCGCGGCATAGATTTCGGGCGACGAGATATTTTGCGCAAACAAGTCGGTAAACTCACTGATCCCTGAACACCCAAGCCCCAGCAGTTCCAATCCGCGCGTCGTGGTGTAGCCCATGAAGTTCCGCCAGAGACGTCCTTCATGTTGCGCAACCGCGAGATCGTCTTCAGGCAGAGCAAAGTGATCCATGCCGATGCCAACATATCCTTCCTCGCCGAAAATGCGGTGCGCATCAAGCAGCATTCCTAATCGCTCGCGTGCCGAAGGCAATTCCTCTTCGTGGATTGCCTGCTGATGTTTCATCCGGGATGGCAAGTGTGCATAGCCAAAGCAGGCGAGCCGATCCGGATGAAGCGATGCCACAGCCGTGACGGTTTCGCGCCAGGTATTCCGTGTCTGACGGGGCAGACCATAAATTAGGTCGATGTTGACGCTGGTGAATCCGCGAGCGCGGGCACGGTCCACAAACTCGCTGATTTCCAGGAAACTATACTCACGCCGAACCGCCGCCTGCACGCCGGGATTGAGGTCCTGTAGACCTGCCGAAATTCTCGAAAAACCGCGCTCTGCCAGCAGATCAAGATGCTCATCTGTTGTAACGCGAGGATCCACTTCAATCGATCGGTCGGCATCGGGCACACTCGGTATCTTCTCAATAACCAGATCGAGCAATTGCGCAAGCCGCTCCGTCGGAATGTAAGTGGGAGTGCCGCCGCCCAAATGCAGTTGATTATGTCTGACCGGATGCTTGAACTCCGACGATACACGCGTCACTTCTGCTTCGAGGGCATCCATGTACCGGTGCATGCGCGCTTCATCATGTGTGATGTGTGCATTGCAGCCACAGTAGAGGCAGCGCTGACGACAGAATGGCAAGTGAACATAAAGTGCAATGGCTTCGCCATTTTGGCCCAGACGCCGCAATGATCTAATGTACGCCGCCTCGTTCAGCGGTGCCTTCCAGACCGGTACAGTGGGATAAGAGGTGTATCGCGGACCACGCGTGTCGAGCGCTTCAACCATTGCGAAGACCTGCTCCTCCGGAAAACCTTGCCAATTCACAGTCATTACGCGTGACCTCCTCGAATTTCATCCAGCAGAATCTCGACGGAATGAACGGGAGTGTCCGGCAGAATGCCGTGTCCCAGATTGAAGATGAATCCCCGCCCAGCGGATTCATTCAAGATTGCTCGTGTGCGCGATCGAATGGTCTGCTCATCGGTTAACAGCAGCACCGGATCAAGATTGCCCTGCAGTGCGGCATCGCTGCTGAAACGGCGGCGACCTTCCGAAATGCTCATCCGCCAATCGAGTCCGTACACAGTTGCGCCGACCTCCGCAACAGATTTGAGATGCATCCCGTTCAGCACAAAATAGGTCAGCGGGACTTGCAACGAGCCTAATTCAGAGTAGATGCGTTGCAGCACAGGCAAGTTGACCCTTCGGTACTCTTCATCGGTCAGAACGCCGCCCCAGGTATCAAATAACTGAATGGCGTCGGCGCCGGACTCGACCATTGCCTTCATATAATCGGTTGTCATCCTGGCAATCTTATCCAGCAGCCGTTCGAAACTGTGCGGATCACTGTACATCATGCGCTTGGTGTGCCTGAAAGGATCGGGTTTTCCCCCTTCGATCAGGTAGCAAGCCAGTGTAAATGGCGCGCCGGCAAAACCGATAAGCGCTTTGTCGTCTGAAAGCTCGCCACGAATCATGCTCACTGCGGCGAGCACATCGGACAGCTCGCTTCGCGGATCAAACTGGCGTAAATCTTCCACATCACGCCGCTCCCTTACCGGCCGCTCGATGACCGGGCCATGACCTGCGTCGAAATGCAAACCTGCTCCAAAGGGTATAGCTGGAATCAGGATATCACTGAAGAGTATCGCGGCATCGAATCCAAATCTGCGGATTGGCTGCAAAGTCACTTCACAGGCAAGTTCGGGAGTCCGACAGACCTGAATAAAGTCGTTGTGCGCACGCACGGCCAAATATTCCGGCAGATACCTCCCGGCCTGGCGCATCAGCCAAACCGGAGGAACGGTGAGATGCTCTCCCCGCGCGGCGGCAAGGTATTTCTTCGAAGTAGTCGCGCGCGCGGTGCCACGCGTTAACTCAAGCACATTTTCTGGCATTTCGTAATTCCTATTCCACAAAGTGAACTGCGCGAGCAGCGAGTGCGATCGCCTGCGGCTCGGTCCCCGCTGACCTGATGACTGCCGGTTGACCTACTTGGCTCAGTGCGCGCTCGGTCGTGGACCCGATGGCGATGGCCGTAAAAGTCCACGGAGCAGGAACCGCTGCGTGAAACGCTTTGACCCCGGATGGTGCAAAGAAGATGGCCGTCTCGTAGTTTTCCAGTGGCTCAAATCTGCTTCTTATGTCTTCCGCTGAGACGGCAATCGTGCGATAGACAGGTAATACGTGCACGTTCAGACCATTCGCCCGGCAAATCTCTGCAAAGTCAGAGCTATGCCCGGCCGAACTCGGAAAGAGTATGCTGGTTCCGGTCGGGACTGACTTCGTGAGGATTTCCGCCAGACTTGAACCGTCCGGAACATCAGAAACAAGATCCGGGTCACGGCCGAACAGTTGAACAACAACTTGGGCAGTCGCCTTACCGACGGCAGCAATCCCTACACGTGGTGGAATTGTCCGCGTCTGGGAATTCAATGTTCCAGACAGCCCGCGCACACCGTTGGCACTGGTGAAGGCGATCCATTGACACGATTGAATCGGAACTTGTACCGGTCGAATGAACTCGGTTCGTGTCACAGGCAGGAACGTAAATTCGTAACCGTCGGCCTCGAGCAGCGAGGCAAGTTCACTTGAAAGCGCAGGATCGCGCAGGATCAGCACGCGGTTAGACATGACACTGAAGTTAGTTCATGAAAGAGTTCCGCCGCCAGAGCATCCGGGTTCTCACCCTTCACTGTGGCGCGGACGGGACCGGTTTGCGAACTGAACCAGAAACCTTCCATCGTCCAGACGTTTCCATTTCGAGCCGCAAAAGCGCCAAGCGGCAGGCCGCATCCACCCCCGAGGAGTGCCTGAACTTGTCTTTCGATTCGGGTGGCGGTACCGGATTCCTCGTTGTGAATCGCTGCTCTTACATTCATCATTTGAAAATCACTTTCACGCATCTGAATGGCAAGTGCTCCCTGTCCCGGTGCAGGCACGAATACCGAAGGGTCGAGTCGCTCAACTCTAAACTCCGAGAGGTCAAGCCCGAGTCTTCGGACACCCGCACTGGCGAGCAGGATGGCATCATAGTCACCGTTATGCAGCTTGGACAGACGCGTGGGAACATTTCCCCGCAAATCTTTGGTATGCAAGTCCGGTCGCAATGCCATAATCTGGGCTTCGCGGCGCACAGCACTTGTGCCCACCACCGCACCATCCCGGAGAAACATATCTTCAGCCGCGGCAGTTGCCGCATCGCACCGCATAATCAGCAAATCGGCAGCATCTTCACGGGCGGAAACCGCCGCGAGTACTAATCCATCAGGACATTGAGACGGCATGTCTTTATAGGAATGCACGGCAATGTCCACGCGGCGATCGAGCAGAGCTTCTTCAAGTTCCTTGGTGAAGTAGCCGCTGCCCTCCAGATCACGTAAGGGTCGGTCGGTAACCCGATCGCCCTGCGTGGAAATTATTTGCACATCAACCTGCAGATGGAGTCTCTGCTCGATGAAACGTCGAACCCAGTCGGTTTGTGTGCGGGCAAGCGCGCTGCCTCTGGTGCCGATAATCATATGTCCGATGCCCTATATTGCCGTGCTTTTGATGCTAAATGTAACCAAACGAAAGCAAAGGAGTGTCATGCGAATGTCAGCTGAAATTTGCCTCTTGAATACGACCATTTATGTCATGTTTACGCTATGAAATCGTATGTAGCTGTTCCCACAATGAGGTAGCTCTTGACAGGCTTGTCACAGTCATCCAATCCCGCAAGCCGGAGCATGCCCCAGTCACAATCTCCCAGTGTGAATATTTGTGCGCCATGCCTCCAATTTGCCACCGCGAGGCCTCCTCGTGATGGAACATTCAAAGACAGAAACTCAGCGCCCGGCTTATCATACGGTTTACTTTCACGATTGCTAGATTGTCAAAAAAGCCGTATATTAGTGAAGACTTGTTAAACTTTTCACAATCTCTGTAGTCAGGAAACTGCAATGTCTTTAGCTGAAGAAGCCCTTGAGTATCACAGTCGGGGACGCAAGGGCAAAATCGAAGTTGTCCCCACGAAACCTGTTCAAACTCAATACGACCTTTCGCTGGCCTACTCGCCTGGAGTCGCTGAACCCTGCCTTCGTATTCATGCTGACCCCACGAAAGCTTCGCTATATACGGCAAGGCAGAACCTCGTTGCCGTGATCTCAAACGGTACGGCTGTTCTTGGCCTCGGAAACATCGGGGCACTTGCCGGCAAACCTGTGATGGAAGGAAAAGGCGTACTCTTCAAGAGATTCGCCGATGTGGATGTCTTTGACATCGAAATAAATTCTGAAGATCCCGATGAAGTGATTCGCGTCTGCCAGCTGCTTGAACCCACCTTCGGAGCGATTAATCTTGAAGACATCGCGGCACCAGCCTGCTTCTACATAGAAGAAACTCTGAAGAAGACGATGAACATACCCGTCTTTCATGATGACCAGCACGGCACGGCAATCATCTCGGGAGCAGGAATGATCAACGCATTGCGGCTGGTTAACAAGAAAATCGAAAACGTGCGTGTGGTCGTCAATGGTGCGGGTGCTTCCGCAATTGCCTGCGCGAAGATGTACGTTTCGCTCGGTGTCAATCGCGAAAACATTCTGATGTGCGACACCAAGGGAGTGCTGTACACGGGCCGTGAAGATTTGGATCCCGGGCACAAGAAATACAACCCCTACAAAGCGGGTTTTGCGCGGAATACACCGCTCCGAACTCTCGCCGATGCCATGAGAGGAGCCGACGTATTCTGCGGATGTTCCGTCGGTGGTGTTGTATCTAAGGAGATGGTGCAGAGTATGGCAGATCAGCCGATCGTCTTTGCCCTCGCCAATCCGGATCCCGAGATCAGCTTTCCCGATGCCCGGGCGGCCCGCCCGGATGCCATTGTCTGCACGGGGCGCAGTGATTTCCCGAATCAGATTAATAACGTGCTCGGCTTCCCTTCTATCTTCCGCGGTGCACTGGACAGCCATGCCACGCAGATTAACGAAGAAATGAAGATGGCCGCATCGCATGCGCTGGCTTCGCTGGCCCTGGAGGATGTTCCCGATTATGTCAGCGCGGCCTACGGACTTGATTTCATTCACTTCGGCAAGGACTACGTTATTCCAAAGCCGATTGATCATCGTGTGCTGCTGCGCGTTGCCGTGGCGGTGGCCAAGGCCGCTGCGGAATCCGGCGTGGCAAAATCGCCTATCACGGATTTCGAGGCATACCACAATCAGCTCGAGAGGCTTTTGGGAAGTGGCCGTCACGTCACACGTATGTTTATTGATCAGGCCCGCGTAACACTTCGCCGAATCGTATTCCCTGAAGGTGAGCACGCGAAGATTATTCGCGCAGCCGCCCTAATCTCGAAAGAAAACATCGCCGAACCGGTGCTGATTGGCCGGAAAGAGATCATGCTGAGACAGGCCGCTGAGCTCGATGTTTCACTCGAAGGAGTTGAAAT
>CAZVXJ010000009.1:2983-28713 GCA_964631675.1 uncultured Alphaproteobacteria bacterium | reverse complement strand
TCATTTTTCGCGGTACGTTGTCGCACAGCGAACTTCAGGATAACGATTTCCCAACCTCCTTCGCCGGAGTGTCCTTGAGCAGCGCGCGCCGCGGTTTTCCGCGGCGCGTGTGGGTTTTTGGGGGGAACATGTGCAGAGTACTCGCACGTGGGGACAGACCCTCTGCCTGGCCGCAGATACCAGGGACAACCACTTGGGGTTGTCCCTACAAAACAAAACCACACGCAGTGTGCTACTTCAGCAGCAGCAGCTTCTGCTGCGCAGTATGGTTCGCAGCGGTTAGCCGGACAAAGTAAACTCCGCTCGGCAGATCCTGTGCCGTAAAGTTCACACGGTGCTCGCCCGCAGAAAATACGTCGTCCCGAATAACACGCACTTCGCGGCCCAGTGAGTTGAACAGAGTCAGTGCTGCCCGCGTCTCCGACGGAAGCGAGAAGCTCAATTCCGCCTGCGCATTGAACGGATTCGGGAACGCAGGATACAGAGCGAACTCTGCAGGCTGCAATTCCGGTGTATGATCCGCCGCAACACTCGTCGCAATCGAAGCCCGGGCATACGCGCCATTTCCGAACGTACCATCACCAATCTCAAAATTCGCCGCAGCCGGATCGTCACCGCAGACCGGACTCCAAATGCGAAACAAGATAGGATTTCCGGAAGTGAAGCCCCCTTCGCCCAAGTCGCCAAATGTCTGAATCATCATCGGCCAGTCTCCGTTCACGCGGCCGGATCCGACACAAGTTTGGCCGTCAAAGATTCCGATTTCAGCCGGCGGATTCAGCGCACCGGTGCACCCCGTTGCGGAGCTGATGACCACCGCGTAGGGTATCACGGTTGGATTGACCGGCTGGTAAAACGTGGCGGACGATACTTCGCGCATCCTCACGCGATCATAAAAGCAAGGTGATCCGGCAAAGTACCCGGCCAGAATCGCGGATGTGTAATCGTTCAGATCGGGCAGCGGAACGGCAAAGTTAAACAGCACCTGACTGCTGCCATTCAGGACCGCTGCAACGAGCAGATCGCCGCTGACGCGAAGATTGTATTTCAACCACTGGGTCGGAGGCAAGACGGCCTGCAGACTCGGTGTGACCAACTCTTCGCTGGTGAACAGCGTCACCGTTCCTTCGGCGTTGATACCCACCGAGACCAGATTGTTGGACACATCCACAAAGGCAAAATTGGACTGAAAGCCGTCAGCACCGGGGTTCATGGCAAAGCGAAACCACGTTTCCGCCTCCATGGTCGTCACGGCATCGAAATTCACCTGGGCCGAAGCCACATCCCCTGCTCCGCTGTGGCACATGAGAGAATTCTGACCCTGATAAACCGGGCTGTTCACGGTTTGAGTCAGTCCTTCAATTTGCCACTGAGCCAGTCCGCTCTCAAAATCATCGCTAATCGGCAGGCTCAGTGCCGGCGTGTAGTTCACCACTGCCGAAACAATCACAGAAGCACCGGCGGCATACACCGCGCTGACACCAAAGCGATGAAATCCCGGCGCTCCGAGCGGCCCTTCGTAGACATCGCTCACTGTGGAATCAATCAATTCGTTGTCGCGATAGACGCGGTAGCGCACGAAGTCGCCTCGTCCACTGTCCTCGAGCATCCAACCGAAAAAGATGGTGCCCGCGAGATCGTCCACCACCACACCCGATGTGCGCGGCGGTGGCAAGTGATTTCCGGCCGCGATGCCGGCACAGGCGAAAGCGTTCACCCGTCCTGAACCGAGCTCACCCAAAAAGTCAGGGTTAATGGTTTCGAAATTGTCCGCCGTCTGTACGAGAATGCGCTCGGCATCCGCCGCGGACAAGTCGGGATCGGCGCTAAGCATCAAACCGAGCACACCCGCCACATTCGGCGTGGCCATCGAAGTCCCCGACCAACTGTCGTAATTGCGCTGGTGGTATTCATTGTTGGACATCGTGCTCCAGATGCCGACACCCGGAGCGGCAACGTCCACCCAGTTTCCATAGGTTGAAAATCCCGCGCGCACATCGCCTCGCTGCGTGGCAGCAACCGCAATCACATTGTTGAATGCGCCGGGGAAAATGCGCTGTGAACTGTTTTCATTTCCGGCGGCGGCCACTGTGATCACGCCTAAATCCCATGCATAGTTAATGATTTGCTGTTCACCGGGATCCGGTGCCGTTCCGCCGAATGAAATGCTGATTACCCGCGCGCCGTTGTCCGCGGCATACTGAATCGCGGCGCTGAAATCGTCCGTATAACCGCTGCCTTGCAGCCAGCCCTCGGGCGTGACCCAGGCAAAGCCCGCGCGCAGCGGCAGTGCCCGCACGTTCCAGGATGCGCAGGCGACGCCGATGGAATTATCGGTCACCCCTGCCGCAGAGCCCATCACATGCGTGCCGTGGCCGTTCACATCGGGCCAGACTTCATTGTCGCGCGGCGCGTAGTCTTCTCCGTGTGCACTGTCATCGGGATTGACGCCGTGCGAAACAAAATCCCACCCACTCAGATCATCGATAAACCCGTTGTCGTCATCGTCCACGCCATTATTGTCACTCGGATCCCAGACGCCGTTATGGTTCAGGTCTTCACCGGGGTGGACGTGAATGTTCTGTGCGAGATCCACATGCGCAATTTCGCATCCGGTGTCAATCGTAGTCACAATGATCGGTGACTCCGCATGATGAACGTCCCATGCTTCGGGACACTGCATCTGCGTGAGTCCCCACATATCATGCACCGAATAGTCGTTCGGAGTGATCAGCGCCGTAACCGGATAGCTGACATGTGTCTGCAGAATTTCCGCGCCGCTTTTCAGAGCACGTGAGGCTTGCTCCGCATCCAGGCCGTCCGCAAGCAGTCGAAACCAGCGATTCAAACCGTGCTTCAGCCAGAGCGCGTGTCTGGCTTCGTCATTCGGCTCGTAAAACACCGCCCTTAGCTCCGCGTCCTTCAGGCCGAGATCGTCGATCGCATCCGGCAGCGCAAAGGAATTTGCGCGGGCCGCGGCAGCCGCTTCGTCGGTGAGTTCAAGCAGCAATCGCGGCGGAAATTCGGCATGCGCGGAAAGTGTCATCGCGAGCAGCAATGCAAGAGCAAGAGTTTTCATGAGAGTTCAGAAGTAGGTGAATTGAGAATCATTGTCATCGTCTCCGCATCCACATTTCCGCCGCTGAGGATGACGCCCACCGGTCCGGAAGGATTGACTTTGCCGAACAGCAGCGCGGCGACGCCGAGCGCGCCGGAGGGTTCGACCACGAGTTTCATGCGGTAGAAGAGAAATTTCACGGCGGCGATGATTTGATCTTCGCTGACCGTGACCATGTCCGATACATATTCCAGCACCAGCGGGAAGGTGATTTTTCCCAGCGAAGGTGTGCGTGTGCCGTCGGCGATGGTGGGCGGATTTTTCACCGTATGCAGCGTCTTGGTGTGAAAAGACAGATTTGCATCGTTTGCAACCTCAGGCTCCACACCGATGACTTTGCATCCCGGATGAAGACCCGTGGCCGCAATCGCCGAGCCCGAAAGCAGGCCGCCGCCGCCCACAGGAGTGAGCAAAAACTCGAGATCAGGATGATCAGAGAACAGTTCAAACGCAGCCGTGCCCTGCCCCGCGACAATGTTCAGATGATCATAGGGTGGAATCAGCACATAACCTTTTTCTTCGGCAATCCGTGCGGAGATTGCTTCCCGTGTATCCTGCTCCGGATCGTAAAGTACAACCTCCGCACCATAGCCGCGAGTGGCCGCAAGTTTTGTTTTCGGCGCATCATCGGGCATCACAATTGTCGCCTTTACTCCGAGCAGCCTGCTGACGAGCGCAACGGCCTGCGCGTGATTGCCCGATGAGTGTGTGATGACACCGCGTTTCTTCTCAGCTTCGCCGAGTTGCGAGATGGCGTTGAATGCTCCGCGAAACTTGAAGGCTCCCACACGCTGAAAATTTTCGCACTTCAAAAAAACCGGCTGTTTGACCCGTTCACTCAGCGTGCGCGAGCTCATGACCGGCGTGCGATTGGCCTGGCCCTGAATTCTTGCAGCCGCAGCGCGGACGAGTTCAAAGTGGGATTCAGTCGGCATGCCGGGTAAGATAGCGTTTTTGTGGGAGAGAGGCAAGCGGAACGAGGCAGGGTATCTCACGCCCATTACACCCGAAAGTGCAAAATGAGCGGCTGAAGGACCTACTGGGGAGTGACCGCGGTCACCGAATAGAAGCAGGTTTCTCTGGAATTCCAGACAATTCCAGTGTCGTAGTAGAAGGATTCCGGGGTGGTGGCAATGAGCGATTGCGCGGAGGGAAGGTCTTCGGCGGAGTTCAGACGATAGACATTGTAGGTGAAGGTCCCCGGCACATCCTCCCAGTCGAGCAGCATGCCGGAGCCGGTCTTCTTGATCACAACACGACTGGGGCCGCACACATCACCGCTGATGGAAATCGTGTACTCGCCGCTGCTGGAAGAGTCCAGGCCGTCCAGCACAATATGATAGAGCATGCCCATGTAGGCATCAAACGTCACACGGCTTCCGGTCAAGGCGCCGCAGGTGGAGTCGTCGTCGTTGCAGGCGATCTCCTCCCATTCCCCCGAATTCAGATGCAGATGAACCGATACGGCCGTGTCGAATCCGCTGCCGCATGTTGAAGCCGTCACCCGGCCGTCACAATTGGCGATGTAGCAAAACACAACATCGCGGGCGCCGGTTCCGCCGCAAGTGGATTGCAAGTTGTCGTTCGCATAAGCCGTTGTACCGCTTTGCGTGAAAGGCAATGACCAAATCACGTTGGTCGGCCAATCGTCGTTCATGGGCGGAACCGGATAGACACCATCACAATGATCCGGATTGGTATTGAACGGATCGAGCCAGTCGCGGAGTCGGGTCGCCGGAGTGCCGCCGCCCTCCCAACCTGCGCCGAATTTCCCATACCACGATTCATCTACGATGTTGCAGGCTTCATAGCCGCCCGTAAGCTGACCGATGATGCGGCCGAATTCATTGAGTGCAGGCGAGCCGCTGGAACCCGCTTCCATGCCGCCGATATCGTAATTGAGCCGCCAATGAGTATTCGGCGGCCCGCTGCCCCAGTCGTCATGAGTGGGCGTACCGTTATCGCGTGCATATTTTTTCACATCACCGTGCGGGTGTGAAATTCCTGTCACACCGGGAGCCGGCACATCACTTCGATCCCAGCCGATAAAATAGGGGTTGTAACTCGCCGGAACCGAATTGGACAGTTCGAGCAGGGCCATGTCGCTGCCCTGATTAAACGGCCATGCCGCTCGTAGTGTCGCATTGGCAACGGACTGATTGAGTGCGGCGTCTTCGTCGGTGCAGCCCGGGCTCTCGTAATTGAAAATGAACAGCCAGCTGTTCTGATTTCCATTCAGACAATGTGACGCCGTGAGCACGTACGGTCTCCAATCCTGGGTCACATCGGCCACCAATGAACCGCTGCACCAGCGCGTCGCGCCGGAGATGATCATCACCACGCCGCGCTTTTCATCGGCAAACTCGGCTGCCGCCGGGCAATTGATGTTCACCTGGCAATCATGGGAATCGCCAAACATGTCCTGTGGGCGTTCGGGACTGAAGAGATCACGATAGGCATGGCAGACCTGTGAGATACTCAGATTTCCCCATGCCTCGTCTGCCATCCCGGCGGGAACGGCCAATTCAAGAGTCGTTGCGTCTCCTCGCACGGGACCGGTGATGTTCGTGCCTTCCGGCCAGTTGTTCCGGGCGGTGAATGCACCCAGCACCGCTTGATGTTCATCATCGTACAGGAACAGCCGCACGCCTTTCGACAGCATCCATTCACCATACACGAGGTGAATAGCGCGCGCACCCGGCGAGACAATTCGAAGTCTCCAAATTCTGGTGCCGTCGGGCAAAGTCTCCCAATTACCGGAGTTGGCAGGATGAAGCAGCACCTCGTGCGCAAACGCGAATCGCGGAGCCACCGGATCGTTGTCCGACCCGCTCCAGAGCTCCAAGCTGTCTTCACGGAGTAAGGCGGCAGCATCCAGTTCGGGAAGCATGAGGGTGGGCACCACGGACTGCAGGGCATAAGAAAAGCTCGGCGGAGACCCGCCCGAGCTTATCTGAGCAAAGCTCTGCTGACCCCAGAAGAGGCACAGCAGGGCACATCCTATCCGGACAAAGCATGCTAATCCACCGCGATAGCTGTCACACGCAGGTCGCTGCCGTTTCATAACTCCCAGTTCGTTCTGTGATTAGAGCGGCAGCCGAAAGCCGCAAATCCGTATCAAGTACTCATCATGCAATCTTGGGAAAGTTAGGGAGAAATGCGGCCTGGCGCAAGGGAAGTCAGGCGGGGAATCCAGAAAGTTGGCGGGCGGCCGAATTCCGGCGAACCCCAACAAAACCGCTCAGCCCTGACGGACTGAGCGGTGGAAATCGGGCCCACTCTGCCGCAGGCTACTTCAGCAGCAGCAGTTTTGTAATCTTTTCCGACGAAGGAGTGGACATGCGCGCAAAATACAATCCTGCGCCGAGGCCCTGGGCTGTGAATTTCACCTGATGATTCCCCGCGGTCAGCGAACGATCGATCAGCGTCCGGACTTCGCGGCCCGTAACGTCATAGATCTTCAGCATCACCGGAGCCTCCTGCGGAAGCGATAATTCCAGCGTCGTGGAAGGATTGAACGGATTCGGGTAGGCTGCCAGTGAAAACTCCTGGGGCATTAATGCGTGTAGATCATCCGCCGAATTATACACGGCGGCCGTCACATCCAGATGATAGACACTGTCCGGACAGGAGTTCAGGTGAATACGCAGATAACCAAAGTAATCAAACACTCCGAAATCCAGAGTGTCGGCATCTACTTCAACCGTGATCGTAAATTCTCCGCCGGGCAAAATTGACCCCGACTCCGGCACCGGCCGCAGCCAGTTCCCAGAGGGGTAGGTGGTAAATTCTTCGATGCGGAAATCGAGCACTCCCTGGCCTGCGTTTTGAATCAGCAGCGGCTCCGATCCTACCCCGTGATTCGGCGCCACAATGTTCATGGATGATTGGGAAATCACTCCGTCAGGAATCCCAACTGTCATGTCGAGCGCAACAATGGAGTCCTGAATAATCTCGATCCCGCGCACCGTGTCGCGCCCGGCACATTGCCCAAATGTAATAATGTCGTGTGTTCCGGGCGGTAGTGTGAGCGTGTATCGTCCCTGAATATCGGTTGAAACGCGCGAGCCTTGTCCAATCGCCGAGACTTGCACGCCCGGCACCGGGTCATTCGTTACCAGGTCGCGCACCACTCCACCGACTCCAGAGAATCCGGCGAGGCGAATGACGTAGCCATCCCAGCCGCCGTTCGTGAAATTGTTGGATCTGCCAGAGCAAAGGAAACCGCCGTCCTGAGTCACAATCATAGACTGCAGATAATCGTGAAGCTGGCCGCCGTAATGCAGGTTCCAAACCATCTCCCCTACATCGTTGGTCTTCACCACAAGAAAATCTTTGTTGGGAGGATTGAAGGATGTGGAGTATCCACCGATTAGAACGCCATTGTCGCGACCCTGCACGAGCGCGGTCGGTAAGTCATCACCGGTAAATGCAAAACTGCGCGACCAAAGCGAGTCGCCCTGGACATTCGTGCGCAGCAGCACGAAATTGTCATCTCCGCCGCTGCCTGTGGTGGAACCCGCGACTGTAAATCCGGCGTCACTCATCTGCAGCACCGCGAAGGCCGCATCCGTTCCCGTGCCGCCATAGCCACGGCTCCAGAGCGGAGTGCCGTTGACATCGATACGCACGACATACAGATTACTTGCGCCGGGCGAACCCAGGGAAGTCGTACTTCCGGCCGCGATGAAGCCGCCATCCACGGTCTGCTGAATACTGGTAAATTGATCCACTCCGGTTCCGCCGTAGGTTCGTGTCCAGAGCGTGTCGCCATTCGCGGCAAGTTTCACCAAATAGCTGTCAAACGAGCTGCCATTTGAAATGAAGGATGCACCGGCAACGAGCGATGTACCGTCTGCCCATGCAAGCAGAGCTCTGCCGCGCTCGGTGCTGGGATTGCCGACTCGCCGGGTCCAGAGAGTATCGCCGTCAAGATTGAGCCGCAACACATAAACATCGCTGGGAAAAGCCCCAAACGACTCGGTTTCACCGGCGACGATGTAGCCATTCGCTCCAATGGACTGGACTGCATAGGCGACATCGGGACTGGAACCGCCATAGGTCCGGGTCCACAAGGTATCTCCACCGCCGTTGACGCGAACAAGATACACATCCGTTTCCTGGCCGGGCCCGATTCGTCCCGCGAATAGAAACCCGCCGTCGTGGGTGTTGCACGATGCGAAAAATTCTTCGTTGATCGAACTGCCATAGTGGTGCGTCCAAACCGTGTCCGGAGCCTCGGGCTGTGCCCAGGCGCATGCGGCCGCTATCGTGATCAGCGTCAATGCCACAATTACTTTCAACGTCCCCTTCATACTAACCTTCCCAATGAAAAGAGTGTCCTTCCGACTTTGCAACCACCATGGCGGCGGTGATGTCACCCGTGACGTTCACCACCGTGCGAGACATATCCAAAATGCGATCTACCCCCAGAATGATGCCGATACCTTCACCCGGCACACCCACGGAAATCAAAACCAGCACAATAACCGGCAGCGAACCTCCCGGTACACCGGCAGTGCCGATACCCGCGAGCACCGAAGCAAGCACCACCGTCAACTGTTCGCCGAAACCCAGATTCACACCGAAGAACTGCGCCAGAAAGAGCACCGTGATGCCTTCGAACAGCGCCGTTCCGTTTTGATTGGCCGTTGAGCCCACAGTCAGCACGAAGCGCGAAATTCTGGGCGGGACATTCAGCTGCAGTTCCGTCACGCGCAGCGCTGTCGGTAAGGTCACGTTGGAGCTGCTCGTGGAAAAAGCCGTGAGAATGACTTCTTCTATGCGGCGGAAAAACCTCAGCGGACTGACGCGCACAAAAAATTTCAGCACCAGTGAATACACGCCGAATAAATGCAGCGCGAGGCCGATCAGCACCACGGCCATGTATTTGCCAAGAATGAACACGATGTCAAAGCCAAGCCTGGCCGTCACGCTGAAGACCAGACAGGCCACTCCGATCGGCGCGAACTTCATGGCAATGGAGATGATTTTCATCACCACGTCGTAAAGACCTTGCAGGAACTTCTCGAAGACTTCCGTGCGTTCGTTGCGCTGCAGCGCGAGCGCCACTCCGACGAACAGCGAAAACACCATCAGTGCGAGAATCCCGCCCCCGCTGTACTTGTCGTCAAAGGCACCCGCCGCATCAGCCAGCGGATTCTTCGGGATCAGCTCCAGCAGCGTTTGAATGACAGGCTTTGCCGCCTTGGCCTTCTCGACGGTGGACTCCGCTCCGGGCATCGTAATCGTATTCATCAGCGATGCGCGTTCGCTCTCGGTCAGACCCACTCCCGGCTGCACCGTGTTGACCAGCGTGATGCCAATCAGCACCGACACCGAGGTAATCACCACCGTGAACGCGAGCGTCTTCAGACCGATCCGCCCCAGTTGTTTGACGTCGCCAAGCTCCGCCACACCCAGCGCCAGCGCCGAAAAGATCAACGGAATCACGGTCATGAATATCAGCCGCAGAAAAACCTGACCGAGCGGCGAGATAACATTCTTGATCGCCCAATCCAACTCGGGATAATCGCTGAACCACGCATTCGCGATTAAGCCGGTTACCACACCGGCGACGAGGCCGAAGAGGATTTTTGTGTGAAGAGGGCGGGTCAAAAAGTTGAAAGCGAAAAGCGGAAAACGGAAAATTAGAAATCAAATTCCAGCAGCTTGAATACCAATGCGCTGCGAAAAGTCCAGTCTACTTCAGGCCGGGCAGGATCAGCCAGCGGAAAGTACCATGGCAGCACAGACTCATTTCGGCCCCCCTCAAATCTAACCCAGCCGTCGGCATCCTGACGCGATTCGATTTCCTCGAACATCCAGCGCGTGGCGTTACATGAATGCGTGAGACCCAGCCGGGCGGAGAGCTCCAATTCATACAGAAGCTGCTCTGGATGCGATAGATAAAAGGCCTTGTCGTGAATGCGAAATGCGTTGACTTCCCGGGGCTCGTTGTCCTCGAGATGCTTTAGCACTTTGAGTACGATACCGGAGACGCGCTCGTATTCCTCGTCGTCCCAGCGGTGCGAACAAAGTGCGGCATAGGCCGCAAAGGTAGGCCACTCTTTTTTTGAGTCGGGTGCCGATAGAAACAGTTCCCATTCCGTGAGCACCGTCTCGAGCACCACGGTGACGAGATCGTTTGTTTCGGAAGTAGCGCGTCCGATCACGTGCAGCAGTTCATCCCGCGTCGCTCTCCCTCCTTCCCACATTTTGTTTGGAGTGGGTGCGCCGAGTGACGGCATCAATGCCTTCTGCACGCACTCGTCCACGGGCCGAGTTCGCTCCAGACCAAATTCGCAAAGCCGCAATATTGCAAATTCCGTCTTGGAAAGCGAACGCCCCCACGTACCGTCGGGCAATTGAGCCGCGATGATTTTCTGAGCCTCGTCCGACTGCAGAACGTCACGGCGAAGATCAAGTGTCTCAAAATGGCTCTCGTCCTGCCCGGCCAGTTCGCGCATGATGCGGTACTTCAGGACGGGGCCGGAGGCATCAAACAGTGCGCGGAGATTCGGAGCGAGCGAAATCAATCTGCCGACGTCAGACTGCGATTACGTCTCAAGCTTTTGGTTGGCCGCGGCCTCGCCAAGTGCACGCTCAATCAGCTGCTTGAGCTGTTCACCTTGAATGGGTTTGGCAATGTAGGCGAAGCCTTCTTCCACCAGCGTTCGCTGAATCGTCTCCTTAGTGGGAAATCCGGTCAGAATGATCATCGGCAATTCAGGACGTTCCTGCTTGAATTCATGCAGGAGGTCTGTGCCATTTCCGCCGGGCATCCACAAGTCGCTGATGACGAGATCAACCTTGCGCTCGTGAAACCGCTTGCGCGCTTCGTTCACGTCACCGGCCAGATGCACTTCGTAGCCAAGCAGCTCGATCACAACGGCGATGTGTGCGCGCACATCTTTGTCGTCCTCGACCAGCAGAATGTGTTTTTTCTGAGGCACGGTTTAGAGCTTCACCGATGAACGCGGAACGATGCGGCAGCTGGTCAACGTCACGGCCTTCACCGGCGTGGATCCCTGAGGTCCGGCGCAAGGCGTCGTGGCGATTTTGTCTAGCACGTCGAGTCCCTTAATCGTGTTTCCAAACACCGTGTACTGATTGTTCAGGTGGGCGGGATCGCCGTGGCAGATGAAGAACTGCGACCCTGCAGAGTTGGGATCGCTGGAGCGGGCCATGGAAAGAATGCCCTTCTTGTGCGGCGTGGGGTTGAATTCCGCGTTGACCTGCCAGCCGGGTCCGCCAGTGCCGTCGTTGGAAGGATCGGCGTCCTTGGAGAGTGGATCGCCGCCCTGAATCATGAAGCCTTTCATCACGCGGTGAAACCGGGTTCCGTCGTAGAACTTGTTGTCCGCGAGATACTTGAAGTTGCGCACATGATTCGGAGCCTTATCGCCGTAAAATTCGAGCACGATTTCGCCGAGTTCGCCGACGCCTTCCTGAGAAATCTTGAGTACTGCGACGCTGTCGCCGCCGATGGGATAGTCGGCGGGCCACTTCGCGAGCGCGCCGGTGGCTGCCGGTTGGGTTTCTTTCACTGGTGTTTGCTGTTGTTGAGTTTGCTCTGCCTGATTCTTTGCCGCCTCTGCCGGTTTTTTGTCCGCCGAATTGCACGAGGTGAAAAGAATGAATGTCGAGACGAGAAATACGATGGTCTTGTTCATGGATGGCGTCGTTGATGTGTTATTTTTGATTGGTTGATTGTTTGTTTTGCACACCGTTGTGGATCTCCAGACCCGCAATGGCAGCTGTTCTCTACAACTCGATCAGCGGGCCAAGTGTGAGCTGAGAGGTGACGTGAATGGTCGTGCCGCTGTCATACAATACATCGTGTGCGGAATCGTGTGCCAGATCCGGGCGATTGTTTTCCTCGGAAATGTGCGCGAGGATGACGTGCCTCAGTCCGTTGCCACGGCATCCCGTCAAGGCCGCCGCACATTGTTTGTTGGAGAGGTGGCCCAGCGGTGACGCAATGCGTACTTTCAATTCTTCGGGGTATGAGCCGTCCAGCAGCAACTGCTCGTCATGATTGCTCTCGAACAACGCGAGCGATGCATGAGAGAGTGCCGCCGCAAGCGGAGCAGGAACTTCACCCAGATCGGTAGCGACGACCACTCGATGACCGCCCGCACAGATTTCGTAGGCCAGCGGATCCGCCGCATCGTGAGGAATACTGAAACCCCGCACCACGAAAGGGCCAAATTCTACCGGTTCCGAGCCGACCACTTCGGACTTGTAAGGCACGGGAATCATCGGATCGATTGCATGAAGTGTTCCCTCGGCCGCGAACAATTTTGCGCGGCTTCGCTCCAGAAATCGCGGCAAACCCCGCACGTGATCGGTGTGCTCGTGCGTGATAAAGGCGGCTGAGATACGTTCCATCCGCTCACCAATACCCGAAAGCACCGCCGGAAGCCCGCGAATGCCAATCCCCACGTCAATCAGGATGCGGGTATCCTCGCACTCCATGAAGAACGAGTTTGCCTTGGAGCCCGAGGCGAGTACGCAGACGCGAAGACTCACTGGAGGTCGCTGTCGATAACCGGATTGTTCGTTCCCACTCCCATAATGCTCCATAGCACATTGCCGTTCAAATCAATGTATCCGAATTTTCCGCCGGGCCAGGACACGTAAGCCAGATTATTTTTAAAAACCTCGGCTTGATTGAATTCCGGATTGATCATCAGACTTCCTTCGGCATTGATGTATCCCCATGCCCTGTCAATTCGCACCGGCGCCAGGCCTTCACTGAAGTCCAAGACATACTGAAACTGTGCGGGAATGACGGGCTTACCGGTCTTGTCGAGAAAACCCCATAGGTCCTTCTGGCGAAATGCGGCGCGGCCGCCGGCAAAATTTCGCACTTCATCGTAGTCTGCCTTAAAGGCCAGCTCCCCCTTGGCATCGAAGAAGCACCAGGTGCCTTTGCCATCCGCGTCACGAAAGCGGCCCCGGGCCATGCCCTCGGCAAAATTATCGATGTAGAGGTACTTGACGGGAAGCACAAATTCACCCTTCTTGTCGATGACACCATAGCTCGAATCCACCTGTACCGGAGCACGGCCGCCGGAAAACTTTCCCGCAAACGTGAATTTGTTCGGAATCACCAGCGCGCCGGTCGTATCGACATAGCCGTATTTCTTGTCGATAATGGTCGGACAAAGGCCATCTGAAAATTCCTTATAGGTGCGCGTCGAATCGAGCGGCAGAACCATTTTCCCGTTGTAATCGAGAAAGCCGCGCGGCCCGCCCGCCACCATTCTGACACGCGCGCGGCCATTCTTGAAATCGGTTGCGCGATCATAGCGCGGCTCAATCTTGACTTTTCCGGTTGTGTCAATATATCCGAAATAGTTGCCCATTCGGATGGCCGCATGACCCTCGGAAAAATAGCGCGCGCCGTCAAACTGCGCGGGAATCGCCACTCTGGCCTTGGAATCCATGTATCCCCACTTCGCGCCGTCGTAGAACGGCAACATGACACCACCGGGTTTCACTTCGGCGGGCTTCGCCACATGAGGAGGCGAATCCTTCTGGGCACTCGCAGTCTCTTTTTTTGCGGACTTGCAGCCGGTGAGGGCAAGCATCAAGGCGAATACAACGAGTAACAGTCTGTTCATGCTGTGGTGGGTTGGTCTGACAATTTTCTGCTGCCTCTCTTCTCGAGCGGGACTTGCTTCACACAGAGCGGGCAAGTCGCGGGGTCGTAAGTTTCCAATTCCAGTCTGACTGCGGCGAAGGGTGCGGGCTGTAAGGAGCAAGTTCCTCTTTGAATCAGCGCGCCGATGCCAACAACGATCGCGCCTTCACGCTGCACGGCCTCGACAACTTCGAGAACGGATTTTCCGGTCGTAATGACATCTTCGCATACCATCACGCGCATGCCCGTTTTGAGCTGAAAACCGCGCCGCCATTCCATGCGATCTCCGACTCTCTCGGGAAAGGCGATGGGCAGTGCGAGTTTTTTTGCCACCTCGTGAGCAACCAGGACTCCTCCCGTCAAAGGTCCAACCACCAATTCTGCCCCCGAATCGCGAAAGTGATGTGCCATCACTTCGGCGAATTTCGCGGTCAGGTCGGGCCGCTCAAGCAGGCGGAACTTCTCGACATACACGCCGCTGTGGAGGCCGCTGGACAGCAGGAAGTGTCCTTCGAGAAAGGCACCACAGGAGCGCAGAAGTGTGAGGGATTGTTCGGGAGTCAGCACGGGCCGAATGCAACGATGAACGACAAACGATAAACGATGAATGAGAACCGAGATACTCTCCGTTTGCCGGTTGATGAGTTTGCTTTCTTCGTTTTTCGTTCTTCGTTCATCGTTAGTAGCTTCGCACCACCAGCGTGCCTGCAATCATGTCGTGCAGGGCCTGCTTCTTGGGAGTGAACCCGGCCATGATGAATCCGATGGACAACATCAGACCCGAGAGAATTTTTCCGAAATGACGCCCCGAGGCACGCAGAAAACTGATGCGATGGCCGTTCATGTCCGTCACTTTGATGCCCAGCGCGCGCTTGCCGAGCGTAGCCTGCCAGGAAGATGATTCCATCAGCGCACGGTAGAGCCAGTCTACCAGTACGCCGACCATCGCAATCACCAGAATGGTGGCCAGAAACGGAATCAATTCACTGAGGTCTTCGATTCGCTCGAGGTCTTCGAGATCCTCCATCGATTCCACATTGGTGAACAGGCTGATGACCGCAATTACCGCTAAAAAGACACTGGGAATCGAGAGCACCAGTTTGTCAATCATGTGCGCCACAAAGCGCAGCCAGAATCCGGCAAACTTGGCGGGCTGTGGAACGGGAGACGGTGACGCAGTCACCTCGCGCAGCGGCTTGCCGCATTGCCTGCAGTAGTTGTAGCCTTCGGAATTTTCGGTTCCGCAAGATGGACAGAACACATAGCCCTCCGCTTATTGTTTTCTCCTCCCCGCTGTATGGGGGGACCAACGGGGGAAGTTGCTTATTTCGTCAGCGCCATCAGTCGCGGATCTTCGCGCATGCGTTTCCAGCAGTCATCCGAGGCCGGGCCGCTCTTGAAACTGGAGTCGATGGCAATCGCATGCCGTAAATCCACGAGCGCGCTGTCGGACAATCCCGTCGAAGCATGCAGACAGCCGCGATGCCACCAGGCCCAGGCGTAATCGGGTTTCAGGCGGATGGCTTCATTGTACGCCGTGCGCGCACCGATAAAATCACTCTTGTGCCCGCCCAGCAAATTGCCGCGCAAATGCCAGATATTCGGATCATCCGGGCGAAAGCGGAGCGCGCTGTCGGACAATGCCAGTGCGGAATCCAGATGAATGCCCTCTTCATACAAACTTGCCGCCCGCATATACCAGTCGAAAGCCATCCGCACTGAATCCGCATTCTCCGGACGGGAAATCGCCTGCATTTCCGCAGCGCGTTTGCAGGATAGAGTCACCGACCATAGAACCAGGATAGCGGCAAATCGCAAAATCATTCAGCGGTACGGCGAACGTTGAATTGCTCATGCAGCCTCAACACTTCTCGTCGCGCGGCATCGGCATAATCCCGGCCCGACGATGCATATAGCACCGAACGCGAGTAGGTGAAGAGTCCTTTTGCACCCGCTTGAGTCACCGCATTCCACGATCCGAGAGTGTCTCCTCCCTGCGCACCACCGCCCGGCAGCAGCAGAGGCAAGTCGCGCGCGACTTTCAGCACTTCGTTCAGCGCAAGCGGCTTCGTCGACCCGACCACGAGACCCACATTCGAATGCTCGCTCCAGTGGCGAGCCTGATGGGCAATCTCCAGATAGAGCGGCTTGCCATTGACCTGCAATTCCTGCACTTCTGAGGCACTGGGATTAGAGGTCGCACAGAGCACAAACATCCCCCGGGACGGATTTTCACAGAACGGCCTGAGAGTCTGGCCCCCCAGATAGGGGTGGACAGTAACGGCATCGGCCTGTACCCGGTCAAACAAAGCATGGGCGTATGCTTCGTTTGTGTTACCGATGTCCGCCCGCTTGGCGTCAGCAATCAGCAGGACTTCCGGCCCGACCATGTCGCGGAGCTGTTCGAGAATCTGCCACCCTTCCCAGCCATAACTCTCGAAAAATGCTGTGTTTGGCTTGTAAGCTGCAACGAGGTGCCGGGTCCCTTCGATGATCCCGGTCAGGAACTTTCGCATGGCTCCCGGACCGGATCCGAGAAAATCCGGTAACTTTGACGGCTCGGGATCAAGCCCTACACAGACGGGAGCACCCACCCTCTGGATGGCCCACTCGAAGCGGTCGTGAAAGCTGGCTGACATGGTAAAAGGCTGAGCTTGGGGGGGACTCCCCTAAACACACTAAGATAGCGAAACCCACGCGAAACAGCAAGGATTTGGCGCTATCCATTGAGGCTGCCGGAACCACCTTAAAGTCGGTCTGCAAACCTGTCTCCCCGGGTGACAATTGTCAGAGTTCCCTCTGAAGGGTTGCGAAACCCGTGAAAGCTGTTTATCTTGTTACGGATGTCGTCTAACTGGAACTTATGGAAATTCTAAATTCGTTCTTGCTCGAGCTGTTGATCCTGCTGGGTGATATGGCTCCTTATTTGATTCTGGGGTTCGTACTCGCAGGGCTGTTACACGCCTTTATCCCCAAATCGGTGGTCGTTAGACACCTCGGCAAAGAGTCCGCCGGTTCAGCTGTAAAGGCCGCATTGCTCGGTGTACCCATGCCTCTCTGTTCGTGCGGCGTGATTCCCACGGGGATCGGACTCCTGAAGCGGGGAGCAAGCCGGGCAGCTGTGGTTTCGTTCTTCATTGCTACTCCGCAGACCGGGCTGGACAATGTCATGATCACCTATGGATTGCTCGGCGGGCTGTTCGCGGTTTTTACGGTCGTGTCCACTTTTCTATCCGGAATTGTTGGGGGCATTGCCACGCTATTGCTCAAGTCGCCGATGGCGAACGAACAGCACTGGCAGCAGTATCATGTGAAGAGTGAGGACGCACTGGAGCAAGTCTCGGGTCCACTCACGCTTGTAGATCGCTTGCGGTCAGGGCTCAGGTTTGCATTTGTGGATCTGCTGCGGGATATCTCTACATGGTTGGTGCTCGGACTCGTGGTGGCCGCGCTGATTTCGCTGTTTGTCCCCGCAGATTTCTTCAGCGGAAATCTGGGCAGCGGGATTGGAACGAAACTGCTGATGATGGTGTTCGGCATTCCGCTTTATGTGTGTTCGGCGGCCAGCGTGCCGATTGCGGCGGTGCTCATGACCAAGGGCGTCTCCGCCGGAGCGGCGTTCGTGTTTCTGATGACCGGGCCCGCAACCAATGCCGCGACCATGATCATTATTGGCCGTGTGATGGGAACGAAAGTGCTTGCTGTGTATCTGGGTTCGATTGCTCTGCTGGCACTCGGATTTGGAATACTGCTTGATTTCATTGTACAGGCCAGCGGGCAGCCGATTATTCCGAGCATCTACCATGATCACACGGGACTCGGCGCGTGGATCACCTGGCTCTCAGCGGGGCTCTTGACTTTTTTCATTGTGCTGCACAGCTTCGAGAAGCTGGCGCGAAAATTTTCCAAATCAAATGCTGTTTCTTCTATGAATACAATGGATCTCGAAATCACGGGCATGAATTGCTCGCATTGCGTGCGGGCAGTGACGGATTCCTTGAAAACAGTTCCCGGCGTGACGAATGCCGATGTATCTCTCGACACCGGTTACGCGCGAGTTACCGGGGATGCGCTCGATCGCGCCCTGCTGGTTCAGGCGGTGGAAAGCGTGGGGTATGGGGTAAAGACTTCTCCGCAATCCGCTACAGAGTACTTCTCCCCCCACTCCGTGGGGGGACCAAGGGGGGAGGATTCCTGAACAGCTATGGCCCGCTGGCCGTCGACGCCACACCCACATTGGCAGCTTGCCAGAACACTTCGTCGAGACGCAACTCCCGCCGAGAGAGTGTTGTGGAACGCAATTCAAGGCAAGCAACTGGGAATGAAGATTCGTAGGCAGCACCCGATTGGCCCGTATATCGTGGACTTCTACGGGGACGCTGCAAAACTGATCATAGAACTTGACGGAGAGATTCACTTGACTGAAGAATCTCGGAAGCATGACTTCAACAGAAGTGAGTATTTGATGCGTCGAGGATTGCGAATAGTACGATTCACGAATCGCGAGGTAATGGAAACATTGGACAGGGTGATAGAGGACATTCTATTGTTGCTGAATGAACCTGTGAAGTAGATTCCCCCCTTGATCCCCCCACGCAGTGGGGGGAGAGAAATAAACTGGAGGTTTCCATGCAGAAGGTGATCATCTTTTTGTTAGCGGTTGTGGCGGCGTCCAATCTGTGGGCGGCGAGTGGGCCGGAAGATTTCACAATTCGCGGAAGCGGCCGCGAGGGTTCTCTGGATACACAATGGGGCCCCGATGTGTTTGGCTACCGGGCCAAGGATTCGAACGAAGCGGACGGCCCGGATTATCAGTGGATTGACATTTCCGCAATTGGCGATTCCGCACAAGGGCTTGGCGATGACAATTTTGTCGGGCCATTTAACATCGGCTGGCCTTTTCGGTTCTATTGGTATGATGTCAGCCAGTTCTGGATTGGCTCAAACGGCTACATAAAGTTTTCTACGGCCGGACAACTGGCGCAGCCGATTCCGCAGTTTCCAAATGCCACCGCGCCCAATGATATTGTTTCGCCCTACGCCGCCGACTGGATTTTTGGCGGAGCTGAACCGGGCCGCTGCTACTATTGGTCGAACAACGAAGACACGCTGATTGTCACGTGGTCGCATGTTCGCGCGTGGTTCAACGGCGGAAATGTGGGCGACCACAGCTTTCAGCTGATTCTCTCCGGTGTCGACTCCTCGATTACGTTCATGTATGGCACGCAGACCGGAGACGTGTCCAATAACAACACTGCGGTGGGTATCGAGAATCTGACCGGCCAAATCGGCATCTCGTGCTTCTTCGGAACCTATCCGACGTCGAACTATGCGATCAAATTCACGTATCCGAATCCCGTGACGTACACGGTTCATGATCTGGCCATTGCGGGGGCACAAAACGAGCACTCTGCGGGATTTTTTCTGACGGTGAATCAGCCGCTTCTGGCGTGGATGGGGGCGCGCAACGCGGGAAACCAGAACGAGACGACTTTTCTGGCGAATTACTCCGTGAGGCAAACCACCAACAACGCCCTGTTGGCCGGGCGCGACAGCACACTCGGAGCCATTGCTCCGGCTCAGTTCGTTGACATCCCGCTTCCGGGTGTGCTTTGGACGCCCGCCGCTGCGGGAGTGTACCGCTGTGTCGGAAAAGTCACGCTGACCAGCGACATCTACCGCGCGAACGATTCGATCCGCACCGAGCTGCACGTCGTGACGCTGCCGGGAGAGTTATACTACGATGACAACACTTCGAACCGCGCGTGGGGCTGGTCGGGTGGTCAGGGCGGCATGGCCAATGAGTTTGTGCCGCCGGTTTATCCTGTCGAAATCACGCAGCTCAGATTTTTTGTAGTGGCTGCAATTCCGGAAGGATTTGGGGCGACGATTCTCGACGACAACGGTCCGCTGGGCGCACCGGGAACGACGCTCTGGACTCAGCCAGTGGCGAATCCTGCGGCGAATGCGTGGACGAGTGTGAATGTTCCGGCGGGCGCGGTCACAATAAATGACGGTTCGTTCTATGTAGCGTGGGTGCAGACACTTGAGGGAATTACATTTGGACTTGACACGACGAGTGCGCCGGGAATTTCACGCCGTGCGTGGGAATCGTCGGGCGGGAACTGGGCCGAAAACCGCTTGGCGCAGGAAGCCGATCCGATGATTCGCTGCACGATTGAAGAGGTGGCACAGCCCAATAATCCGCCGGGAGCGTTTGCCAGACTCACACCTCCCGACGCGCAACTGCCGTTCAGCTTAGAAATTGACTTTGCTTGGCGGCGCTCGCTTGATCCGGACGGCGATCCAGTGCGATATCTCTTTCATCTTGCCTCACCGACATGGCCATCTGACTTAATCTCGCTCGGTGACACAGTCACGTCGGACACAACACTCGCGGTTTACATCATGGTTCCGCTTGCTCCTCTGGACGAAATTCATCAATTCTTCTGGACCGTGCGCGCTACCGACGGCGAGGACACGGTGAACGCCTCGAACGGCGGGGGAAATTTCCAAATGGATATTCCCGCCTCGGCGGACAATCAAGCTCCTGCGCTTGTGACCGAGTTTTCGCTCGGCGCATTTCCCAATCCCTTCAACAACAGCGTGCAGCTTTCGTATGATGTTCCTTCACGCAGTGAGATTTCGCTTGATGTGTACAATCTCACCGGAGAACTGGTCACGACCTTGACCGATGGAGCGCACGAAGCAGGCAGATACTCGGTGAATTGGAACGCCGAGGGCTTTAGCTCCGGCGTGTACTTCGTGGTGTTGAACTCGGCCAGCGCTGTGAAGATTCAGAAGTTGTTGATGGTGAAATAGAAAATTAACCGTAGGGGCCGGTCTCTGTGCCGGCCCGCGTTTGGATTGAACGCGATTGAAATCGAAGACGGGCCGGGCCGGAGACCGGCCCCTACGATGAGATTGCAGTATTAAAAAGGAGTTCACGATGAAGTCGCTGCTGAATTTGTGTTTTCTGCTTGCTGTGATGACCGCATGTTTTCCGCTCTGCGCCAAAGCCGTATTTATTTCCGCAGTGCCCGAGGATGGCATGGCAATGACCGACCGAAACCGCAATCCGCTGGATGAGGATAACTGCCCTCCGCAGACCATTGTCTCCGTTCCGCTCACGATCAACGGAAACACTTCAACTTCCGGCTGGCATTTTCTCTCTTCATGCAACGGCAACGGCCCTGATGACATCTACGCGCTCTCGCTGAGCTGCGACTATCAGGTCACGGTGTCACTGTGCGGTTCGGGCTTTGACACCGTAATCGAAGTGCGGCACGGTACGAATTACTTCGATTGTCCCGGTTCGGAGTTTATCAATTGCAATGATGATTTCTGCGGCTTTCAAAGTCAAATGAGTTTTTTCGCGGCGGTCGGTGAATTTTATTTTATCGTTGTCAGCGGATATCAGGGTGCCACGGGCGCGTACTCCCTTCAGGTCAGCGGAACTCCTCTGGCCCCGAATAACGATGCCTGCAACGGGGCACGGCTGATTTCGAACGCACCCTATCGGGATTTCGGCTCGACCGCTTGTGCGAACAATTCCATTACTCCCGGTTGCGCTTCAAGCAATGCGCCGGATGTGGTGTACCGCCTGAATATGCCGTGCAATGCGTCCGTGACGGCGACGACCTGCGGCCACCCGCTGATGGATGCCGTACTTCATGTCTATAAGTACGGCGCCTGCGGCAACACGTTTGTGACATGCAATGATGACGCGGGCTGCCCGAATAACCAGAGTCTGGTTTACTTCCAGTACGAAGCCTATCAGGATTATTTCATTTGGGTGGATGGCTGGAGCAATAGTTCCGGTTACTATGTGCTGCATTTGAGCGCGCAGGGAAATGCGGAAGATCAGTGCGGTGTGATTATTCTGGATTTGCCCGTGACATTGAACGGCACGCTGGTTTGCGAGCATGACGATTATCCACAGTGTTTTGCCGGAACTTCCAACGATGACGTGTTTGTGCTGCAGCCACAGGATCATTGCCGTTATGTGACGGTTTCGATGTGCGGATCGCCGGAGAGTTTTGACTCGGTGCTGGAAATCCGGCGTGGAGGAAGCGAGTGCCCCGGCGCGGTGGTCGTGAGCTGTACGGATGACGGCGAGTGCAGCGGAGAATTCTCCTACCACAGCACCGCATCGTTCATGGCCGACGCCAATGAGACTTACTACTTCATGGTCAACGGATACTACGGCAGTGAAGGAGCCTACGTGATGAGCGCAGTCGAAGCGCCGTGCGAACTGGCCGCTCCCGAGAGTCTGGTGGTCAGATATGACACAGGCACACAAGCGGCCTTCCTCTATTGGGCTCCAGTGGCGGGTGCGGACTATTACTATGTTTACCGTGATTCTCTTGCCGATGTTGCCGCGATTCCGGAGAACTATCTTGGACTCTCGTACTCGGCGACATTTGAAGACAGTGACTATCCGCCCAATCCGTGTATTCGCCACTACATTGTGACTGCAGTGAGAGCTGATGCCGCTCCCGAAGTTGGTTCGCAGCCGGGTAAAGCTGTTCCGGTTCAGGCTGCTGCGGTCAGAGACGCGCGCACGTTGACGGAAGGCGTGGACTACTGGCCGGTCAGATTTGACTACGAAAATAAAACCGCAGGAATTCACTGAGAAGTCCGGATTGACTTGACTCCGCGGTGGTCGCGCATTATATTGTGTTATGCGAACTGCACTCTGTTTTGCTTCATGGGTCTGCCTGATTATCGCGTCAGTCTGCTCGGCGGCTGAAAAACCTCACGCAAAATTTGCCAATGCACCGATAACACGCGATCGCAGTTCGCTCGACACCGCTTCCACCCTTTTATTGATCCGGCCGCAATCCGGCGGAGTTGTCCTCCGCTGGCTTGCGCAGCCGGATCTTTCCTTGTGGGCTGTGACTGCCAGCTTTTTTGCCGACATGGCCGATGCCGACACGTTGGCGATTACGTCCGATACTTTTTTTGTGGACGCACCGCTCGCGCTCACGCGGCGCTTCTATCGCGTGGACGGAGTGGACTCACCCCCGCCGCCGGACACCACGGTTGTAATCGAGAATTTTGAGACCGGGGCTCCGTCACTCTTCAGCATAACCGGTGAGGATGACGATCCTTCCGACTGGCAGCGCATCACTTCTGATTTTTATGCGAACGGTCATGCGCTGCGCATTTTTGGCGACACCTGGAAACGTGAGCCGGTTACGGTGGCGCGGCTCGATACGCACTCGGTCTGGCAAGTCGCGATGAAGCTGGTGGCGCGCAGCGAACTGATGGCTTTCGGCATTGCGGATTCGGCCAACACGATGTATTATGTGATCTGGGGAACCGAAGCGCCGCAATCGCAGCAGTGGATTACGGTCTATGAAGGATGGTTCGATACGCTGGAGTGGGTTCCGCTTCGGCTGCCTGTGGGTGAAGACTGGCTGGGCAGATTCGGATATCTACCGCGGATTCTGGAAATACGTTATGTCAATGATAACGATAATACAAATCCGCCGGGAGAAGTTCGATTCGATGAAATCTTGGACATCTCCGGCGCGCTGTCCGATCCTCCCGTCGCGAATTTTGAATTCGTGATTGAAGGCCAAACAGCCGACAGCCTGCGCGTACAATTCTGCACACGAAGTTATGATCTTGACAGCCCGCCGGTGGATCATCTCTGGGACTTTGGCACCGGCCAGACTGCGTCTGCTCTTTCACCGGAATACACCTTTGCCGCGCACAGCAAGCACACGGTGACGCTCACGGTGACGGATGACAGCGGAAATGTGGATTGGAAGAGTCTGGCGGTCATTGACTCGCCGTTCACGCAGACGCGCGAACTTACATTCGCATTTGCCGGAGATGTGATGATCGGGCGCGGTTACGACAACAATGGCGGTATCATCGACACGTGGGGCGTAGACACGATATTTACCCCCACGCGGCATTTGCTTGCATCGATGGATCTGGCTTCGGTGAACCTCGAATGCGTGTTGACCAATGCGGTCGTGCATCATCCGACCAAGGCAATCTACTTCAAAGGCCAGCCTTCGAGTGTTTCAGGATTGGCGAATGCAGGAATTGACTTTGCCAACTTGGCGAACAACCACATTCTCGATTACATGGCGGCGGGCATGCTGGAGACTCAATCGCTGCTGGACAGCGTGGGCATCGCGCACTCCGGCGCCGGAATGAATGATCTATTGGCAAGGCGGGCGAAATTTATTTCGCGGAACGGGATATCTTTGGCGATGCTCGGATTCTCTGATCGCACCGGTTCCTACAATAATTACCAGCCGTTTCTCGATGCGGGCCGCTCTCGTCCCGGTTTTGCCATGTGGAACCGAACCGCCATTGAATCCACGGTTCCTGAGGCTAGCGCACTCGCGGACTTCGTGGTGTTGAACATTCACGCGGGTGACGAATATTCGCTGGCGCCATCGCTTCAACGTGGCGATTGGGATGATGTGGAAACTGTAGACGGTAATGCCGGACTGTTTGAACTGATTCCGGACACGCTGCAGCGGCAGGTCCGGCGCTACGCGATTGATCAAGGCGCGGATCTGGTTATCTGTCACCATCCGCACGTGCTGCAAGGGTTTGAAGTTTACAACGGAAAGCTGATTGCACACAGCCTGGGCGACTACATTTTCGACATTAACTATCCGGAAACGATGCCGAGTGTTGTGCTGCAGACGCATTTTTCGGAAGGCGTTGGCGTCGATCGGGCCATTGTTCATCCGGTCTATATTGACCACTGGATTCCACGTCCGGCCACGGGAGAGCTCGGGCGGGCGATTCTGGATTATGAATCCAATATGTCAAGACAGCTGAGTACGTGGCTCGTGCGCATACCGGGAGACGACAGTGCGCGGATTGTGTTCGATACAACACTCGCCGTCCGCAGCGGAGTTGATTATACGGATACACTCGCGCTGTTTACGAGTGGTGCGTGGATGATGTCGCATCCGCTCAAGATGCGCGGAGACGGCTACGCGGTGTCCATCGGCGTGGTTGCGCCGGACAGCTGCGAGGTTCGCTATGGCCGCGACAAACTCTGGTTCGGCAACATGGAGAGTGAGGGTGCCAACGGCTGGCAGCTGAACAGCGGAGACGAGGCGTATAACACCGTCGAGTTTCACGGCGGCTTGCGCAGCATTCGGCTTCGAAGAGCTCCCGGTCCGCAGAATGTCGTCACCAATATTGAATACCGCGCGCCGATGAAGCAGGCGCAGGACTACAGCGTCGTGGGGTGGGTGAAGACGCAGGATGCGATTGATGCACAGTATCAGATTCAGTTCTGGAATGGGCGCAGCGGCGGTACCATGCTTGCACAGTTTAATGTGAATCCGCTGCTTTCCGGCACCAACAATTGGACGCAGGTGAGCGCGTCGTTTAACTCGCCTGACGGTACGTCGTTTTATCTGCTTCGCGCATCGCTTTCGCCGCCGAACAACGGCACTGCATTTGCCTGGTTCGATGACGTAGCTGTCGTGGAATGGGAGAGTTGGCAGGCTGCACCGGCTGTTGTTCCATTCCCGGGAGACTATACCTATTTGCAGGTGAGAACCGCTTCCGGTTCAACGGCCGTGGTGGATTGCCGAAGAGAGTGGGTGGAGTAAAGTTGTACGTTTAGGCAAGGGGCTTAAGCCCCTTGCCTCGCTGTACCCTAGTTACAGGGAATAAGAAAAGCAAAGCGGGCGTACAGTATTGTACGCCCGCTTTTAGTTCAGGTCTGTGAAGTAAGATTTACAGCTGTGTTTTTGCCACGCCGTGCCGCAGGAAGGCAATCAGCGCACAGATACTTTCGATCTGAATCGTGTCCACCAAATTCGCGTCGCCGGTGATAAAACAGCCGGCTCCGGCGATGGCGGTGAGAATGGCAGTCCAGATGGTTTTGCTCTTGAAGGGATTCCAGTTCATGAGGTTCCTTTTTGTTTTGTTTTGTTGCGTGTTCAGTCCCTGATTCCGCGCGGGTAA